>NZ_LT629953.1 GCF_900104605.1 Tidjanibacter massiliensis
TAGCGACTACATCCTTATCAGCGAGAAATCGACGATTGTAAGTACCGTATTCGAAAAAGACGTCTTCCAGTTGCAGGACGATGGCAATCATATCGTCCTCTTCACGATATTGATCCTTCTGTTGAAGATAGGTGTATACGCCCTCGCCGACTTTTTCCAGTTCAGCGTAATGCCAGACGACCTGATTGTGGTTCGTGCGGCTGTAGCACAAAAATTTTGTTTTCATAGAATTGATTATATAACCTTGTTATGATCGTATTTTGCCGTTTCTTGGATTTAAGCGTTTTGGACCAACAGCCAAAAAGCGTCGAACAGTTCCACGACGCATAGGTCAGAAACCGGTACCGTCCGCAGTCTGCCGTCGTCGTAATCCAACAGAGCATAGAGTACATCTTCGTTCACTCGGAATCCGTACACGTAGCAGGCGTCGTGGTATTCGTCGCTGATTAGGACGGAGTGGCCTTCGGTTTCGAAATTTTGGTCTTCGAACTGAACGACAAGTTTTCGGATGTGTTCTGTCAGTTCTTTGTCACGCAATCGATTGCGGTACTCCTGTTGTTTGAGTTGCTGACGATCTTCGTCCGAGATCGGACATACGATTGTCAGATAGTCGGCCGGGACATCCCATGTGCTCTCTCCACCACCGATACGGATGATACGCTCGTTTTCCGGTTTGCCTGCATTGATTTCGTCTTGCGAATCCAGCACTTCGTATTCGCCGGACTTCTCGCAGATCGGGTCGTCCCACCAGACCCGCTGTCCTTTCTTGAATGTTGTCATGATTTCGTTTATTTTGTTTCGTCGGGAATTTCCTTTCCCGAATAAGGGTTATAGAGCGGCGTATTGCCCACCGCTTCAGCGTCGATAGCGA
>NZ_LT629954.1 GCF_900104605.1 Tidjanibacter massiliensis
TTCCGACAATCCGGAGACGGCGGAGCGTTCGGGGAATGTAGTGATTACGCCGAGTGCTGAGTCCGTAGGTGCGAAGGCCATCCGCGTGACGCAGGCCGGCAAGGTGCTTCCTCCGTCGCTGAGCATCAACGTGGAGGACCCGGAGACGGGCTTTAAGTTCCAGGCCAGCGGCGTACAGTACGAAGGGGCGTCGAACATTCAGGTGACGGCGGTGAATACGGACTGGAATGCCCGTGCGGTAGATGCGGACGGGAATGCGATTACCTGGCTGAAAATCACAGTGAACAAGAACGACGGTTTGTCAAGCATTAACGTGGATGTCACGAAGAACGAAACCTACGAGGAGCGTGTGGGTTACGTACTGATTACGGCTACCGTGGAAGGGGTGCCGGAGATTCGGGTGACCGTTACGCAGGATGCTGCCCGCGAACATTTCAGTACACTGTCGGGCAACGTGGATGTCAGCAAGTTGGTTTATGCCTATGCCGAGGTCAATCCCAATCAGGATTGGGAAGAGGCCGATATGGGAGCCGGATGGTATGTTTACCTCTATTCCGAAGGATTGACGGAAGATAATGGAGTCTTTACGGGGACGGGAACGTATATTATGCTGGAGATGTCTGCCGAACACATGGGGTTCAATGACGATAAGGAGTATTATCTGTCGGAAGGCACATACGAAATCTATACGGACGAGAGCGGCCAGCGCGGACCGCAGATGACCTATACGAAAGGGTATCCCGGTTACTTCGATTACCAGAATTTCGGCAGTTGGGCGCTTGTCGTGGAGAACGGCGAAATTGTCGAGAAAGGACCGTGCGCAGCGGGAACGGTCACTGTCAGCCGGAGCGGTGACTCTTATACCTTTACGCTCGATATTGAGGACGATATGCAGTATGCCGTTTCCGGTACCACGACCGTGGAGTTTTCCCGCGTCAAGGTACTCAGCGACCCGGTTCCTCAGCCTCCCACGGGATTTCAGTAGCAGATGGAGACTGCAATCTGTCGGGGCCCGGTCAAGACCGGGCCTCTTGTTTATAAATTAAGATATAGCCTAAGGGAGTGTGTGTAGAATAGCGCTTTTTTGTGGAATTAAACGGCGTTAAATGGCAGAGATGAATAAAATTCGGCGATGCACGCTGTCGTATTGTTTATATAATGTTTATGTTCTAATTTAGCCATCACTTTTATACCGGTTTAACTAACTTTAAAGAAATCACCTATGAGAAAACTGTTTTTTATTTCCGCATTGTGCCTGCTGTTTGCATCGTGCGGAGGGGACAAGGGGACTGACGGGGGCGGCGTACCGTCGCTGAAGGTGGAGCCCTCGTCGCTGGATTTCGCGGCTGTTTCGGCTCCGTCGCAGAGCGTGACGGTTACGGCCGTGAACGTTGAGTGGGAAGTGCGTGTATCGGATACGGCTTCGGCCT
>NZ_LT629955.1 GCF_900104605.1 Tidjanibacter massiliensis
TTCCGACAATCCGGAGACGGCGGAGCGTTCGGGGAATGTAGTGATTACGCCGAGTGCTGAGTCCGTAGGTGCGAAGGCCATCCGCGTGACGCAGGCCGGCAAGGTGCTTCCTCCGTCGCTGAGCATCGATGTGGAGGACCCGGAGACGGGCATTATTTTCAAGGCGAACGGAGAGGTTGTTTCGGGTACCAAAGACATTCAGGTGACGGCGGTGAATACGGATTGGAATGCCCGTGCGGTGGATGCGGAAGGCAATGCGGTGACCTGGTTCTCGGCCATCGCCAACAAGGACGACGGTCTGTCGAAGATTAATATAGAGATGTCCAAAAATGAGACTACGGAGGAGCGCGTAGGTTATCTGCTGATTACGGCGACCGTAGAGGAGGTGCCGGATATCCGGGTGACTGTCACGCAGAAGGGGTTGCAGGAGTATTACAGTACGCTGACGGAGAATGTGGTACTCGACAATCTGGTGAATGCAAAGGTGAGCGTCAGCCCCACCCAGAGCTGGGACCCGGAGACGGGGGCGAGCTGGATGCTCGAATTCTGGACGGACGGTGTCGAACCGACCGTAAATGATGTCTATAACCCTTATTCGGGTACGGGGACCTGTATTTCGCTCGACATGCGTTCGGAGCCTATTTTCTTTAACGACGACAACGAATATTACATGACCGACGGAGAGTACACCGTTACGGAGTTCGGTGACGATGGAATGGTTCCGCCGATGTACATAGCCGAAGGGATTCCCGGATATTACGATTGGCAGCACCCCGGCAGTTGGGTATTCGTCGTGGAAGACGGTGTGGTGAAGGAAGCGGGGCCTTTGGCTGCGGGTACCATTACCGTAAGCCGTGACGGCGACCGTTACACTTTCGTCTTCGACTGTCAGGACGATTTCGAGTTTACGGTGACGGGGACCTCTACGCTGGAGTTCGTTCCGAGATGTTCTACCCTGCCTACCGACCCGCCTGCGACGGGAGCGTAGGATTTCATACGGGAATGTGGTTTGTGGGCCCGGCGGAATCCGCCGGGCTTTTTTCGTGCCTGGCCTGAAGCGCTTGGGCCGGTAAGGAGATATGGTCGTATGAAAAGGAGTTGCACGTTTGATTGTGAACGGTTTGCGGTAAATATGAAAAAATATTTGTTTTCTATATTATATTATTGTGCGGATGATGTTTCCTGCTTAAATTAGCTTTCGGTTGAAGACCGTGTTACTAACTTTAAAAAACTTACCTATGAAAAGATTACTGTTTATTTCCGCACTGTGCCTGCTGTTTGCATCGTGCGGAGGGGACAAGGGGCCTGACGGGGGCGGCGTACCGTCGCTGAAGGTGGAGCCCTCGTCGCTGGATTTCGCGGCTGTTTCGGCTCCGTCGCAGAGCGTGACGGTTACGGCCGTGAACGTGGAGTGGGAAGTGCGTGTATCGGATACGGCTTCGGCCTGGCTGAAGGCGGAGAAGACGGACGGTACGACCGTGACGGTTTCGGTAACCGACAACGGTACCCCGGAGCAGCGTACCGGTTCCTTTACCG
>NZ_LT629956.1 GCF_900104605.1 Tidjanibacter massiliensis
CAAAACATGCCTTAAAGAACTGTTTGAGAAGACTAATTTCAACGATGTCAAAGAACTCAATTCTTCCCTTTTTCCGGGATTGTTTGATTAATATTAATTTGTCCCGATTTTAACGGGACACTAATGAATTAAAGTAATAACCCGTAACAAGCAAACGCGATAGTATACTTTATCTCTGACAAGATTTACAGTATTTATTGGAAATAAGAAGAAGTAAACAGAAATTCTTCTAAAAAAACATCCAATAAAGCATTAAATCTGTGTATAAACTTCTTGTATATATAATTTATTTTATTTATCTTGCAATAAGAAGGCTGAATATAAATGAAATACTATATTATAAACCAATTTTTGAGTGCGTTAATGACATAACCTAACAAATTCAAACTAACTATGAAATGGTCTAACTATAATTACATTTACGATTCCGTCAAACATGGGAAATTATTATTTAATTTTCTTTCAGGAGCATTCATAGACATCAACGATGCAGAAACCGAAGCGTTGATCCAACAAATTAAACATAATCCTACTCAGTCTGCCTTAATTACCGATCAGGAAACCATCGACTCGCTTCTTACCCAGGGCATTATATGTGAAAACGATGATGACAACAAAAACATGCTCATATGTAACCAACTGGCGTACAGATTCGGTAAAAATGCTCGGAGCCTGACGCTTATACCAACGTTGGAGTGCAATTTAGCATGCCCATACTGTTTTGAAGAATCCTACCGAAAAGCAGGAAAAATGTCCGCTGAAGTCATCACATCGGTAAAAAAACATATAGAATATCATTACGGTCGCGATAAAGAGCCCCTGAAATTATCATGGTTCGGAGGAGAACCGTTATTAGGGTTTGATATTATGGAGGATATTACCTCTTATATTAAAGAACTGGAGATACCTTTTATCGCCAGCATCATTACCAATGGCGTTTTACTCGATGAGAAAAAGATTGCCAAAATCGACCAACTTAATTTGAAAAGTATTCAGATAACTCTTGACGGACCCAAAGAAGTTCATGACACGAAACGCATCTTCAAAAACGGAAAAGGTACTTATGACATCATAATGAAAAATCTCGACAAGTTGCATGAATACAAAAAGTTGCATGATGACCTTCAGGTAGATATTCGAATTAATGTCGATCGTGAGAATAAAGACCGCTATCATGAATTGTATTTGGAATTTAAGGATAAGTATCCCCTGTTTTACGTATACCCAGGGATAATTATTCAATATAAAACGTGTAGCAACAATTTACCATGTTTTGCAGATGCCAGAGAAGAAGCACAATTCTATATCGAGCAGTATGAAAAGTACGGTATTATACATCCAGAATTTAACGTTTCTGCTAAAGGGTTAAAAAGTTGCATGGCCGAGTGCCTACATACGGATATGATTGGGCCTCGTGGCGAATTGTATCTTTGTTTGCAGGACGTGGGGAACCCAGCTGGTGAGATTGGTACGCTGGCGGAGGGAAAAAATAACATGCGTTTGATAGCAGCGTACTGTACCGGAAACCTGACATTTAACTCTTCCGAATGTCGGGACTGTCGCGTATTGACTCTGTGCGGGGGCGGTTGTGTGAACAAGCGCTACCAGAATCTCAAATGCGACGGGCAGCATTATGTATGTGCTGCGTATAAAGATACCGATATTCTCGAAAGATATTTGGATATTTATTACGAAATTAAAAAGAACCAATCATGTTCAAAGTAAGATCAATCTTGTCGCTCATACTGTGGCTTACATGTACGTGCTCCACGGCTTATGCAGGAGAGAGTGTACGGAACCCACCTGCCGACAGTATTGCGATGGCAGCCCGCATAGATTCCGTGCGTCAACTGAGAGCAAACGACGTAGCGTTCATTTTAGATAAGATAGAGACAGCCTACGTTTCCGGCCGCCGTGGGATCAGTGACAGTATCTGGCAGCAGACAAGCGACTTCATTGAGCGCATGCTTTCAAATGATCTCATCTCCGGACATGACCGTGAGTTTGCTTTCATGTTGCGTAACATCGGTCGTTTGACTGCTGACGCCCACTTCGCCTTTCCGGACGGCGGAGCGTTAAACCGATTCCGCTTTTTCGGGAAAGAGGACCCAGTATTCCCGCTGTGGGTTCAGGTATGGAAAGACGGCACGGTGTACAACGTCAAGGATTATTCGGGGATAATTCCTCCGGGTGCAGTGATCGAATCGGTCAACAAAGAGTTTTACCAACAGTTCGATTTCAGTAAGGCCTATGAGGTTCCTTTTCTTGCTGCGCTCAATACGGCCATGACCCCAGGGGAACCAGTATATGCTTGGGCAAAGATGAATAACTATTATGAGGCGGAACCTCGTATTTGGTGTAATTTTACCAATATGCTTTTTTGCTCTCATGTTCAAGGACCTTATACGGTAGTGTATCGGATGCCGGGCGATGCCGAATGTGATACGGTGGTGTTGGAGCCGATGACGCGGCAGGAAAAGTATCGGCAATTTGTGCGTTCCGGTGATAAACGCCGCAGCAAGGCCGAGCGCGGATTCTGCCGTAAACCGATTGTTTACACAGAGGTTGGCGACGGCATCGGTGTGCTGACCATCAACAGTTTCTGGGGGAAGCGGTGGAGCCATTTATGGGTTTTCGGCAGAGATTGGCGCTACAAACGGCTGCTGCGGCAGGCTATGCGCCGGATAGACCGGGATGAGATACGGGAGCTGGTGATCGATGTCAGCCTCAATTCTGGCGGTATGACCGAGAACATCTTTTATACGCTCGATTATCTGGTCGATGAACCGATAACTATCATAGACAAATACCTCATCCACGAGTACAGCCGCGAAATAGCCTGCAAGAATATTGAGAATACCCGTGAACTCGCTCCAGAGGACCGCGAATTTCTCATCTCCTACATCAGTGAAGTGCCCGAAGGAACGCTTTTCCGGACGGATACTGTGCGACACCTCGAACATGTGCCGCCGGCCGAACTGAAACACCGGTACGAGGGCAACGTGTATGTGTTGACCAGTCATCTTACCTATTCGGCGGCGCAGCTCTTCGCCCGCCATATTCAGAAGTTGGGACGCGGGCCTGTGGCGGGTCAGCACTGCGGCGGTTATAACGAAGTGACGGGCAATGCTGCCCGTATTCCGCTTCCCAATTTCCACATCGACTTCATGGTGCCCTTTACGGCCACCATTGTCGATCTTAACGACGACCCGTTCGACTATCCGAAGGTGGACATCCCCATCGAACATCCGTTCGAGGAGTGGCTCCGCCGCGAAAACAACAGCCTCGACAGACTTCTCGATATCATCCGGAAAGATAACAAGACTGCTGGCGAGGAGATACGCGAACTAAGCTAAAACTATGAAATTATGGGAAAATTAAAAATCATCGAGTCGGCAATGATGGATTTCCATCCCGACCACAGACTGACTGAAAAGGATATGGTACATATCCAAGGAGGAGCCGGATGTCTTTGCTACGCTAACCCGTTCAAGATCAATGATGGCTGTGCTTGTGATAAAAAAGCGTTCGGGCTTTGCACAGAAGTTAATGGTGGCAACGGTTGCCCTGGTAATTGCAATAACTATCATCCTACCGATGTAGACTGGTGTTATACACATACGAAATCATAACTCCAGAACGAGCAATACACTAATTAACAAAACATTAATTAGGCGAGAGTTTTTCCGGGACTCTCGCTTTATTTGTATATTTTAGTGAAGTGCTCGAATCTTTACACGCTTTGCCCATATTGTTCCACAGTTCAGTACCATTGACTAATGTGTGTTCATCAATTCTATCGTGTTATAATCGAAACGGGCTAAATCTATCCTTACACAATCGTTCCTACCAATATAAATATTAAATAATATTGAATTTATAATCGTGATAAAACCGGGCATAACTATCTGCAATGGTCGAAACAATAAAAGGTATGGAAAACGTATTTTAGAACAAGCTCAACTGAATTAAGGCTGTACAGACTACAATTGGTGGTTGTTAAAATGCAAATTTTAAAACTTTGGGCCAGAAATCAGTAAAGAAGGGGGGCTCTGATCTTGAATCAATATATAAAGATAGTAAAAAAATATTCATTACAACGGTTAATTAGAAAAAGTTACAGTATCGAAAAAATATAATGTAAAGTATTTGCTGTTAATGTTTTGTATTCGTATTTTGTTAAAAGAATTTCATATTAACAAATCTATACCATTCTATACCTCGTGTTTTCTATGATAAAACGCCTTACTCTCGCCTTACTCTTGCCCTGTTTGTATGTTCCCTGTTTTTCCCAGGAACGCTTCGTTGTCCGGGGCCGTATTCTCGATGCGGAATCCGCTCCGGTTCCTTATTGTTCGGTCAGCATTCTCGAATCGCGCGACTCCACGATCCTCGGAGGCGCCGTTTCCGACACGGAAGGTCGTTACAGCCTGCATTTCGAACAGGCGGGCCGCTATCTGCTCTGCTACGACCATCTGGCCTACGAATCCTGCTACCGAACGGTAGAGGTTCCGGAGGCGCAAACCCTGCCCGATGTGATTCTACGTCCGGCCAGCCGACATATCGACGAGGTGGTCGTGGTGGCTCGAAATACCGAATACAGGGCCGGCCGCTACGAAGTCAATATGTTGGGTAATCCGATCGTCCGCAACCGGTCCGTGATGCAGGTGCTGGATCTGCTGCCGGGCCTGCGGGTTTCCGATAATACCTTGTCCATCAAAGGGACTCCGGTATCGGTCGTCTATATCGACGACCGGCTGGTGACGGATCTCGGGGAGCTTTCCGCCCTTCGTGCCGAAGACGTGAAAAGCGTGGAGGTCCAGAACAAGACGGGAGCGGCCTATTCCGCCACGACTTCTGGCGGTATCGTCCGTATCCGGCTCAAGAAACTCGCCGCAGGCAGTTTTTACGGCAACGTATCTCCCTCCGCGTCCGTTTCCCGCGACGGATATTCTACGGGACTCGCCCTGCCGTTCTCGGCCCAGTGCGGACGATTGGGAATATATAATTATGTGTCGGGTTCCTATGGGGAGAACGAAACGCTCGACCGCACCTATTCCGAATTTCGCAATTCGGGATACTCGCTCGACTCGGAGGACCGGGGGCGGATCACCTCCCGGAATATCCGCGAACTTCTGAGCCTGGTTTACAAGATAAACGACCGCCATTCGATCGGTCTCGGGGGACAGATTTTCATGGGAGCGAGCGACCCGTCCAATACGGTGCACACGACCTCTGCGGGATTGGCCTGGGGCGATGTGCCGCCGCAGATGCCCGAAGCCGGATATACGCTCTACCGCTACGGGGGCACGCTCTACAACCGGCAGTATCAGGGGTCGCTGAATTATATCTTCCGTTTCGACACGTTGGGTTCCCGGCTCTCTTTCAAGGCCGACTACCTGCACCAGAACGTCGATCGGAATTACGACTACGACACGCGCGATTTTTCCCGGCCGGAGGATGCGGAACCCTTCTCCACGGAGTTGCGGCGCGAGCGCTACAAGCTGCTGGGACATCTGTTCGCGTCCCGGCTCGACCTGAACAAGAATTTTTCGGAAGAGCGCTCGCTCGATGTGGGGTTGAGCTATGATTTGCGGTATGCGGACAACAACGCTCCCGTGCATCGCTTCGAGGAGGAAGAGTGGGTCCCGGATCCGAAGATGAGTACCTGGTTTATCGACCGCACTCAAAGCACGGGTGCCTACACCCAATGGGCCGATGCCTACGGCAAGTTCTCCTATCAGGCGGGCCTGCGACTGCAATGGGACCGCATCGCTTACCGGAATGCCGAAAATACGGGCTACGAACATCGTGACTACTGGCGGCTTTTCCCGGAACTCAGCCTGGCCTACACGTTCAACCCGGAAAAGGGCACCAATATCAATCTCGACCTCTATCGGTCCAGCGGCCGGCTGCCCGACAACAACGCCCTGAGTCCCCGCCGGGTCTGGCAGTCGCAATACAGTTATACCGTAGGCAACGAAAATCTCGAACCCGGCTGGGGGTACGACATCGACCTGAGCTATACGCTGCGCAACAAACTGACGATCTCTTACGGAGGTACGTGGTCGCGCGGCAGTGAAACGATGACTTTCTACGACCCCGACGATCCGAACATCGTCTATACGACGAAGGTGAACGGAGAACACGGCTCGGCGCATAATATCTGGATCGATTATACGACATTGGTAACCAAATGGTTCCGAGTGAAATCTTTCATTCACGGATATTGGTATCGGAGAGAGGTGGATGGCGACTGGCAGGCTTCGTACAGTGCCGGAGGTGGGATGTTCAGCCTTTCCCTTATGTTCCAGCCGCATCCCTCGATGATTATCTATCTGGACGGAGGCGTCGAGCTGCCCCAAAAAAGATTGGAAACCTGGCAAAATTCCTATTGGGCTTTAGCTGCCGGAATAACCAAATCATTCTGTAAAGACAAACTGTATATATCCCTCGACGTGAACAATATCCTTTCGACCAAACTGAAAAAGGAAACGGTACGCTGGGACAACTCCTACTATTCCGTCCTGCGGCAACCTCGGGGACACAGAAGTCTGCGGCTGGTCTTTTCGATCGGCTACCGGTTCAACCGAAATGCCAAAAAGAGCGTATCGACCGTGCAAACATTACAAAGACCGGGAGAAATTCTGAAATAGATTTGAGAAAAAAGGAGAAAGCCGAAAATCCTGAAAAAGAGTAGGCAGTATTCAACTATTAATTATTATGGAACATTACTGTCCCGTTAAAAATGGAAATTGGTCTTTGAAATAATTGAAATATAGTCTTTTACAAGCATTTTTAGGGTGCGACGATTTGAATTTACTACATTGTAGTCTATAAGATAGACTGCATATGA
>NZ_LT629957.1 GCF_900104605.1 Tidjanibacter massiliensis
AAAACATGCCTTAAAGAACTGTTTGAGAAGACTAATTTCAACGATGTCAAAGAACTCAATTCTTCCCTTTTTCCGGGATTGTTTGATTAATATTAATTTGTCCCGATTTTAACGGGACACTAATGATTATGGAAGAAAAAAGATTTATGACTTTTCAAGAGAAAGTCGAGCCTTTGTCGAAGAACGAGGAGGGGCAATTAATGGGAGGTTTTGCATCTGTAGAATTGCCTGATGAATTAGCACGTGCAGGGCTTGTCAATGGAAAAGATTGTACTAATTATGACTGCCCGGAGGACTCGAAAAACAAAGAAAGATGTGAAAATGACAATTGCAGAATTTGTTCCTGTGGTGGTGATTCTGGCGGAAAATTACCCGGAAACTTTCCATGCACAAGTATCGGTCCGATAGGATAACAATTAATTATTTTCTGGGGTACTCTTTGTAGTACCCCGGTTTTGACCTAAAATTGCTTAACCATGAAATCAAGTAAATATACCACAGTTATTCGTAATGGCGGCGAATACATCATATATAATACATTGTACGATAAGTTATTGATATGCAATCAAGATATTATTGATTTGCTTAACAAACATTCAGACTTTGATTCTTTGAAAGACATTCATCCGTCCCTATTCAAAAAATTATGTGATGATAAATTTATTATCCCTGATGATAAAGATGAAGTCAAAGAATTAATTGATAGTATAGTACAACAAGATGACTCTGATAAATCTTATCGGATAACAATAAATCCGACTATGGATTGCAATTTAAGGTGTTGGTATTGTTATGAAAAACATTTGGCCAATACTAATATGTCTTCTGAAATATTGGACCGGATTAAAAACTTATTATTACGAATTTGTAGCAATCATAAAACAAAGTATTTGACATTAAGTTTTTTTGGTGGAGAGCCCCTGTTAGGATTCCAAAATTGCGTAAAGCCTCTAATTGAGTATAGTATCGAAATATGTCGAAAACATGACATTAACTTGTCTTTAGGATTTACAACTAATGCCGTATTGTTAGATTCGAAAATTGTTGATTTTTTGTCGAATACGAAATTGGATGTTTCAATGCAAATACCTTTTGATGGTGATAGAGCAACCCATAATAGTATAAAAAAAATGCGTAATGGAGAGGGGACATACGATATTGTACTGAAAAACTTAAATTACGCAGTGAGTAAAGGGATATCCATAGTTGTTAGGTGTAATTATACTTCTAAGTCAGCCTCATCTTTCGAGAAATTTACAGACGATATTATGCCGTTATTGCAACAAAATAAAACAAAAATTAGAGTGTCGTTCCATAGAGTTTGGCAAGATATTGAAGATAAAAGAACTGGAGCTATAATCGATCAGTTAGAAGAAAAAGTAAGAAGTATTGGGGGTAATTGTTACAATCATACTCTGATTAGTGGGAGATGTTACGCGGACAAACAAAATTCGTTTGTAATCAATTATAATGGAGATATATACCAATGTACTGCGAGAGAATTTAGCCCTGAAAATAAAGAGGGTTATCTTTGTAAAGACGGGACTATAGAGCACAATGAACGCTATTATAAACGTATGGAAAGTCGGTTTTCAAATCCGGAATGTATGGAGTGCGTTATGTATCCTATTTGTGCCATTTGTACACAGAAGCGGCTGGAACTTAATAATTCAAAGTGTTTGCTTTTAATGCCTGAAATTGATAAGTTTGATAAAATACGAACACGTATTAAAGCTATCTATGAACTTAAAACGGAGTATAATAAATTACATCCGACATCGAAAAGTGTGTAATTAAAATTATTGCATAATATTACAGATGTATTGAGCCTATGTCTTTCCCCAACTATATTCAACTCGATTCGATGGACTGCGGCCCGACGTGCCTGCGAATTATCGCTGCATTTTACGGTCGGCATTATTCCCTGCAAAACCTTCGTGATCGCTGCCATATCACGCGGGAGGGCGTTTCGCTGTTGGGTATCAGCGATGCTGCCGAGGGTATCGGTTTGAGGTCGGTCGGTGTAAAACTCACCTGGCAGCAATTGCGCGACGAAGCCAATTTTCCCTGCATCGTACATTGGAACCAGCGACATTTCGTGGTCGTCTATAAAATCGAGAAGAAACGCGGGCAGTGGTGGGTCTATGTTTCCGATCCGGCCGTAGGATTACTCAAATATAGCGAACGACAATTTC
>NZ_LT629958.1 GCF_900104605.1 Tidjanibacter massiliensis
CAGATAGAGGCTGTCATTCAGGAAAAACAGACTCAAATCGTTCCGGCAGGTTATATCACCATAGATGATGCGGCCAAGAAATACAGTGTCCCTCCCAGTACGGTGACGTATCGCCTTGCACATTACGGTATCGACACGCAAAAGACGGTTATCGACGGCCGTCGCAAGGTTATTTTTTCCGAAGCGGCTTTCCGACAAGCTACGCAGGGTAAAAAGCATTGATTTACAATTATTTGAAAAACACTAATTTTTGTTTATCTCACTGTGCATTTATAACTTGCATCCTCAAATCGCATCATTATGAAATGTCCTAAAGTCACCCTTCGCAGCCGTCCGATTTCACACGGACGACGTTCATTATACCTCGACTATTACCCGGCGATCAGAATCCCCGATACGATGAAGAAGACCCGTACCGAAACGCTGGGTATCTACGTCTATGCCCGCCCGCGTTCGCAACACGAAAAGTCGCATAATGACGAAATGTACCGCAAAGCGCGTTTGATCGCTTCCACACGCTTGCCGGCCATCATAAACAAACAATACGGCTTTCTCGATACCGCACGCGGCAACCGGGATTTTCTGGAATACTTCAGGCAGATAGTAGGCGAACACAACAGCAGCCTGTGGAAAGGCTGCTACAACCATTTCCGGTTTTTCGTCAAAAACTCCTGTATCTGTGCGGAGGTCGATATCGAACTCTGCCGGAAATTCAGAAGCTACCTGCTCTCGGCGCACCAATTCCGGGACCCTACACGCCCGCTGGCACACAGCTCGATTGTCAATTACTATCTGAAATTCCTCAGTCTGCTGCATAATGCCTACCGGGATCATATGATTGAAGAAGATCTGGCAATACAAATGGAATATATTGCACGCAAACCTACACGTCGGGAATTTCTAACGCCGTCCGAACTGCGAACGCTCTCGCAAACGCCCTGCGAGATCCACGTCTTGAAACGGGCAAGCCTTTTCTCCTGTGAAACGGGCCTGCGACTGAGTGACGTGTTGGCTTTGAAATGGGAGGATATCGTACCCAACCTGGAAGGCAACGGTTATAATATGCGCATACGCACAGTCAAAACCGACGAAGAAGGACTCTTACCGTTAAGCGATACGGCCCTACAACTTTGCGGGCCTCGCAGTACAGGTACGGTATTCAAGGGTTTTACACGCTCGATGACCGACCGTCCGCTCAAACGATGGCTTGAGGATGCGGGCATTACCAAACGCATCACGTTCCACTGTTTTCGCCACACCTACGCCGTGCTGCAATTAGCCAGCGGCACGAATATTTACACCCTCAGCAAAATGATGCTGCACAAGAGTATTCGCTCGACGGAAATTTATCTGGATCTGCTTGAGGAAACGAAGCTCGAAACCGTCGGACGTATCAGTATCTATATCGACCCGGAGATGTTCGACGAATAATCCGTACCTTATATATTAATGTATTCATTACTGTCCCGTTAAAAATGGAAATTGGTCTTTGAAATAATTGAAATATAGTCTTTTACAAGCATTTTTAGGGTGCGACGATTTGAATTTACTACATTGTAGTCTATAAGATAGACTGCATATG
>NZ_LT629959.1 GCF_900104605.1 Tidjanibacter massiliensis
ATTCTGGGTGGTGACTATCACAAAATAAGCTGCCGAGGCGAGTTCGGCAATCTTTCGATCAACCACAACTATACAGTCGTCCGTTTCGACACTATGACTGCCTGGGGCGAATTTGACGACTTACGAAGATTCATTCAGTTCAAATACCCCTCCATCTTCATTTACTACCGCTCGGAAGAACCCGGAATGGGCTACTACGGGACCAATGATGTCAATAGTGAATATCTGCCGCGCATTAAGGTGGAGATCCCACAAAAAAAGTCGTATTACTATTCGAATTGGGAGGAGGTATTTCAATTCCTTTCCGAGAAAATCGGGACCGAGATACACAATATGGAAGAGATGAACCGATTGTTGGATATCTATAACGCGGAACACGATGATGACAGCATACTCGTAATTGAGTTCAGGTTGGACAAGGAGTGTTCTGATGTCGCGGATAGGCTTTCCGATAAATACCTCTCTGTATAAACGTATATCAATATTGATATTTTTGATTGAGAATAACAGAATATATCTAATTATTTGTTATTTTTTGTATTTAGAGTCGTCATTAAGGCTTAAATGACCGGATAACACAAAATTAACATAAGTTGAATTTGTTGATTTTCTCTCCGCATTAGGCTGGTAAAATTTGCTACATATTTGTTACATAGTTTTGTATATAGCTGATTACCAGGCGCTGTGATTTTTTTCTTACAATTGGAATGAGAAACAACCCGGAAACGACCGCCGAATACGCCGCCGTGTTGTGGTTTGATGTAGAATTGGAATGAGAAACAACACTGAACTACCAGCCGAAAGACCAATCAAGTTGTGGTTTGATGTAGAATTGGAATGAGAAACAACCAAAGAAAGCTCATCAATATGAGGAAGTCCGTTGTGGTTTGATGTAGAATTGGAATGAGAAACAACATAAGGTCGGTTGGATTGAAATTCAAGGAAGTTGTGGTTTGATGTAGAATTGGAATGAGGAACAACAACCGGCGTTCGGCTGTTTTTAGGAAGAATTGACAGACCGGGCGTGCCCGGATGTCATGGGGGGACGGTTGAGGCTGCGGTCTGCCATTGCTGTTCAGGTTGGCGGGAGCATGTTGCCTGCGGAAGGAAAATGTGTGCCGGATATCTGTGTACAAGATGTATCGGAATATACCGGTACCTTCGGATTTTGCGGATAATCAATTAATCTTTATATTTGCACACCCTAACGACGCCCGGATGGCGGAATCGGTAGACGCGCTGGTCTCAAACACCAGTGGAGCAATCCGTGCCGGTTCGACCCCGGCTCCGGGTACGCTTGATGATACAACCCAGCTGATATTCAGTTGGGTCGTATCGTTTAAGAGGAGATGTAGAACGGTTTTTCTTTGCGGTACCATTGCCTCGACCGTTTGGCAATCTCTGTGGGTGCCGGATTGTACAATGTCGCTAAAACGGAAACTCCGGTTCCCCGCGGACAAATATGGCGAGGAGCCGGAGTTTCCCGACGATATTACTGGATTAGAATCCGGCCGTGAAATAGATTCCGGCGGGGAAGTGCGTGTAGTTCCGGTAGTCTGCAACCATTGCGGGCGTATCCGAATTGAGGTCGTATACCGAGATATCGTTCGTGAGGAAACTCCAGCCGTAGCCCAGAATTGTATTGTAGTAGTACTCGCCCGTGACGGGGTGTACGGCCGGCATGTTGTAAATTATACCCCAGTTCACGACGTTCGGCTTCACATCGCCCAGCGTTTCGGTCGTATTCGTGGAGAACGTGTGGCGGTAGATTGTCGAGGTATTGTTGCAGAAATAGATTTTGTCGCCTTTGGCGGAAATAGCCGGTGTCGCACCCCAGCCTGCCGAGACGCTGCCTTCGGTCAGGGTGTGTTTCTCCATCGTGTAGTCGGTGGCTGACAATTTGATGATTTGGGCCGGACTGGTCGAACAGGAAACCCATACGTAGCCCTCTTCGTCGGACTTGATGACGCCGGTCACCGTACCCTCCATTGCTATCGTTTCGGCGATGTTGCCGTTTTCGAGTATCAGTACCTTGCTGTTCGCCGGAACGAACACCTTGTCTCCGACGACCGCCATCCGGTTTTTCAGGGCGCCGGCCGTACCCTCTATCTGTTTGAGGCTCCTCGAATCGAGGTCGAGGGTCCATACGCCGGCATTGTCGCGGATGTAGGCCGTGCGACCGACCACAGCCACATGGGAAGGCCACGAGAGCGACGAGCAATCGTCCTTGCTGAAATTGTCCGTGCGTTTGAGCGTTCTGGCATCGGCTTCGACCAGCATACCGTCGTTACCTCCGTTCTGCGATACGATATACAGTTTGTCGTCCGCTATGAACAGGTCCTGAGTCGCGTTGCCGAGCTCGGTACCGTTCATGCGCCAGTAGGCGTAGTTGATGAGGCGTCCGTCGGATGTGATGTAAATGACCGACCCGTTGTCCGACGACGGATTGCCTTCGTTGAGAACGAATGTTCCCTCCGGGTCGGAGTAATCCACTGCCGCGATACGTGCCGATGCCAGCGTCGTCCGCTCTGCACGGTCGATGGCGATGAGTGAAAGGATGCCTTCCGTATAGTAGGAGCTGCCGGCCGCCGGGGCCGTTACCGTTACCGTTTTGGCATGCGGGTCGAGTTTGGCCGACCATCCCTGCGGGACGTGCATCAGGTCGACCGTCGCTACATCGCCCGTAAACGGAAGTTCGCGCTCTTCACCGAATGCGAATAGGTAGTAATTGTCCACATTGGTGCCGCCCCTGGGCAGGGTCTCGGGAAAGACGAATGCGAACCCAGCCGTCGAAGTTTTCGGTATGACAATGGTCGTCTTCCCGTCAGAGAGCGTGAAAACCACTTCCGTATCGCCGTCCTCCACCTTCGAGAACAACGAGTCGCCGTCCTGCCCTTCGGCTGTGATGCCCATCGGCGTCCAGGTCGTGCCGTCGAGCGACATCTCCCACTCTTTCGTATCGGAATTGATGCGTAGCTGCGGGGTGATGCCGTCGGAACCTTCGGCCTTTATTTTCCGCCCGTCGATTTCGATGATTCGGCCGTCGAGCGCCCAGTAGTACAGCCCGTCTTCGTCTTTTACGACCGATATGGACGGAGCATTGGTTCCGTTGGTAATCGTTGCCGTCGTGCCGTCGGAAAAGTTGATGGTATAACCGTTTTCGGTCTCGATTACCGAAGTGACTGTCATATTCTTTTGCAGTGCCTCCACCAGTTTCCGAAGGGTTTCGATGCCCGAATTGGCATTCCTGACCGCCTCTTCCATGGCTTCCACGCGGTCGTTCAGGTCATCGACCGCTTCCCGCAGCTCCTCGTCGTCGTATGGGGAACAGCTCCACATTGCGGCGCCGAACAGGACAACCGCCAGACAGGTAAACAGTTTTTTCATGTCGTTTATGTTTAATTGAAAGATTGAATGAGTTTCAAAGACGAAAAAAGGCCGATAGGCGGATGCTGGTTTACGGCAGGTGTACAACGAACCGAAGCCGGAAAAGGAGAAGGACGCAGGAACGGAGACCCTTTCCCGGAACGAACGTCGACAGGGTATGTAAGATTTCCTCGCCATTCGGATTACGCAGGTGACTGCATGGCGGAAGGGGATGAAAATCAAATCGGAAAAGTGTGCCAGAGGGCCGACCAAGCCATTCGATTCCTACCCGAAACCCGCGGGTGCAAATCCATGTCGTTAAGGCAGGTCTTCTGACTCGTCCCGTTCACCGCGCCTTCCCGGTATCGAAACCAGTGGCAAAGAGTGCGGTAAACGACTTCTCCCGAAGGAGGGGACATACAGCAGCGAGTACTGTTCCGGATTCTCACCGGATTCCCTTTTCATCCGGTGCGGAAGCCCGAACCGGAACCATAACTGCGCAAAGGTAGCAATCTTTTTTGCGAGTTGAGATATGAAGCGATAAAAATCATATAAGCCCTTTTCGAAAGGGAAAGGAGGATTCATGAAACGATGGCCGACCGCAATCGTAGGGGGCGGCAGGGGAGGATGGTGCGGAACCGTTGTCGTGTCTGTATTCGAACGGACGGGCGAAGCTTCTCCTGCTTGTCGTCGGACTCCGGCGCAGCATCGGGAACGGACTTTCTCTTTGTCCGTACTGCGGATGGTCGGGGGCCGGACTGCCGGGAAAGTCGTCGGGACGGTTCAGGCTTTTTCCCTGCCGGCGGCTTTCCGGATAGCTGTCAGGATACCTTCCGTGTCGTAGCCGCAAATCCGTTTCAGTTCGGCTATCGTGCCGTGGTGGATGAAAGTATCGGGGATGCCGAGCCGCACGACCTCTGCGGTATAGCCGTTGGCGGAGATGAATTCGGCGACGGCGCTTCCCACGCCTCCCTCCACGGTACCGTCCTCGACGGTGATTATCCGCCGGAACCGCCGCCCGACGTCGTGCAGAATAGCCGTGTCGAGCGGTTTGGCGAACCGCAGGCTCACCACTTCGGCGGAGATTCCCTCCTCCTCGGCCTGTACTGCGGCCTTCAGGGCATCGTTGGTTACGGTACCTATCGCCAGAACGGCGACATCCTTCCCGCCGCGCAGGGTTATCCCGCGGCCTATCTCCATCCGTCGGAATCCGCCGCTCCAGTCGGCTCCTATCCCCCGGCCGCGCGGATAACGGATGGCGAACGGTACGCCCGACAGGAGCGCCGTGTACATCATCTCCTTGAGTTCCGCCTCGTTGGCCGGTGCGGCTATCGTCATGTTGGGCACGGAGCGCATGAAGGCGAGGTCGAACACACCGTGGTGCGTCACTCCGTCTTCGCCGACAAGGCCCGCACGGTCGAGGCAGAATATGACCGGAAGCCGCTGGATGGCCACGTCGTGAATCATGTGGTCGTAGGCCCGCTGCATGAACGACGAGTAGATATTGCAGAAAGGTATCAGGCCGCCGGCCGCCAGTCCTGCCGAGAAAGTGACCGCATGGCCTTCGGCGATGCCGACGTCGAAGCATCGGTGGGGCATCTCCCGTTGCAGGATATCCATGGAGCTGCCCGTGAGCATGGCCGGTGTGACGCCTACGACGCGTTCGTCGAGGCGGGCGAGTTCGAGGAGCGTATAACCGAATACGTCCTGGTAGCGGTCGGGCTGGTTGTCGCCCGGATTGACGAGCAGTTCGCCGGTGACGGGATTGAACCTGCCGGGGGCGTGCCATATCGGCGGGTTGCTTTCGGCAGGTTTGTAACCCTTGCCCTTTTTGGTAACGACGTGGAGCAGTTTCGGGCCCGGAATGCTCCGCATGTCGCCCAGTACCCGTACCAGCGACTTCAGGTCGTGGCCGTCCACGGGGCCGAAATAGCGGAAGTTGAGGCTCTCGAACAGGTTGCTCTGCTTGAGAATGCTCTGTTTGACGACGTTGCCGAAATTCTGTATCGCGCGCCGCATCCGGGGGACTCCCGACATGGCGTTCCATACCCGGTTTTTCAGCCGGTTGTAGTGTTTTGACGTGGTGATGCCGAGCAGATACTCCTTCAGCGCTCCGACGTTGGGACTGATGGACATGTTGTTGTCGTTCAGAATGACCAGCATGTCCGCATTGGATGCTCCGGCGTTGTTCAGCCCCTCGTAGGCAAGGCCGCCCGTCATGGCGCCGTCGCCTATTACGGCGATGACGTTGCGGTGGATGCCCTGCAGTTTGTTGGCCTGGGCCATGCCCAGTGCGGCCGAGATGGAGACGGAAGCGTGGCCTGCCCCGAAAGCGTCGTAGGGGCTCTCCTCCATGCGCGGAAATCCGCTGATGCCGCCCAACTTCCGGTTCGTGTGGAACTGTTCCCGACGGCCGGTGAGTATCTTGTGGGCATAGGCCTGATGGCCGACGTCCCAGACCACCTTGTCGTCCGGCGTGTCATAGACGTAATGGAGCGCTATGGCGAGTTCCACGGCTCCGAGACTCGATGCGAGGTGTCCCGGATTCACGCAGAGTTCCGATACCATGAAGTCTCTGAGTTCTGCAGCGAGCGTTTCCAGTTCGGGGACGGAGAGTCTGCGCAGGTCTTTCGGAGAATTTATGTCGTCGAGGTATTTATAGCCCGTCTTTACCATGAGAGGAGTGTACGTATCGGGGTACAAAGATACCCAATTATAACTATTTCTGAAAAAAATCGTATCTTCGTGTCGTATAACATCCGAGGTAGGCTGTAAGATGAAATATAAGAGAATATTGCTGAAACTGAGCGGCGAGTCGCTGGCCGGCGATGGAGAGTACGGACTTTCGGCCGGGGTACTCGGTTCGTATGCGTCGCAGATACGGGAAATCGCCGGGGCCGGCGTGGAGGTCGGCATAGTTATTGGAGGAGGAAACATATTCCGCGGCATGCAGGGTGCGGAGAGGGGATTCGACCGTGTGAAGGGCGACCAGATGGGAATGCTCGCGACGGTCATCAACTCGCTGGCTCTGGAATCCGCGCTGCGGGCGGAGGGGATGCAGGCGAAGGTGCTGACTTCCATATGCATGGAGCCGGTCGGGGAGTATTACTCCAAGGACAAGGCGGTGGATTACCTGAGCAGGGGATACGTCGTGATAATCGGCGGCGGAACATCCAATCCCTATTTTACGACCGACAGTGCCGCAGCGCTCCGCGGCATAGAGATAGAGGCCGACGTGCTGCTGAAAGGGACGCGGGTGGACGGCATTTACGATGCCGACCCGGAGAAGCATCCGGAGGCACGGAAATTCGGCGAGATAACTTTCGGGGAGGTGTATGCCCGCGGGCTTCGGATTATGGACCTGACGGCTTTCACGCTCTGCCGGGAGAACGGCCTGCCGATAGTCGTCTTCGACATGGATACGCCCGGAAACCTGCGCAGGGTAGTCCGGGGCGAAGCGATAGGGACGTTGGTGAGGGAATAGCCCTGCCCGGCCGAGAGGAAGGATATCACTTTACAAAAATACGATTGTTTATGAAGAGAATATTGTCAATGCTTTTTGCAGTGTTGTTCTGTTGCGGTATCGCGTCCGCGCAGGGCGACGTGGAGCGGACCACCCTGTTGAAGAAGGGGATGGATGTGCCCGAATTTTCCGTACGGATGCTGGACGGTACGACGCTGACTTCTGCCGAGTTGGAGGGAAAGGTGGTGCTGGTGAATTTCTGGGCTACGTGGTGTCCCCCGTGCCGCAAGGAGTTCACACGGCTGCAAAAGGATATCGTGGACCGTTTCGAGGGGAAGGATTTCGTACTTCTGCCGGTATCGATAGATGACGGCGAGGAGGCCGTCAGGGAGTTCATGCGGAAGAACGGGTACGAATTTCCGGTAGCTTTCGACGGGGACAAGAAACTTTATGGGATGTTTGCGGAGAAATACGTGCCGCGCAACTTCATCATCGGCAAGGACGGGAAGATAGCTTTCCAGACGGTCGGTTATACGCCCGACGAATTCGACGAAATGGTCAGGGGCATCGAGGCCCTGTTGAAATAGAAAACGGGACAATTTTTGATTCAAGCTACATAAAACCTTAACGTTTATGACTGAAGAAGCAACCCTGATATTGGACATTGCCGAGGAGAAGATGAACAAGGCGCTTGAGCATCTTGTCGAGGCGCTGCTCGGAATAAGGGCGGGAAAGGCCAGCCCCAATGTATTGAAAGGAATCATGGTGGATTACTACGGTTCGCAGACGCCCGTTTCGCAGGTGGCGAGTGTTACCGTGCCTGATGCCAAAACGATACTCATCCAGCCGTGGGAGAAAGGGATGATACCCGTAATAGAGAAGGCGATACTCGTGTCGAACATCGGATTGACGCCTTCCAATAATGGTGAGCATATCCGGCTTTCGATTCCTGCGCTGACCGAAGAGCGCCGCAGGGAGCTCGTGAAACAGGTGAAAGGCGAAGGGGAGACGGCGCGTGTGAGTGTCCGCAATGCCCGCCGCGAAGCGGTCGAGGCTTTCAAGGCAGCCCAGAAGAACGGTATGCCCGAAGATATGGCGAAGGACGGTGAGGCGGAAGCCCAGAAGCTGACCGACCGGTTCAGCAAGCAGATAGAGGAGGCGTTGGCCGAGAAGGAGAAAGAGATAATGACCGTATAGCTGCGGTCGGCAGCTCCGTAAAGCGATGGCAGGCTGCCGGGACGGATTCCGTCCCGGCAGCCTGCCATTTTGGGGTGGGCAAAAGATGGTTGCGTGTCCGAATTTCCTGGTCTGTCGTTGGAACAGGCCGGGTTATGGATTTTCTATCTTTATCCGGTATTTGGCAAGCAGGCCCGGCAGGGAGGCCTGAGAGAAACGCGCACCGTTGAGCCGGTTGGTTTCCGGGTCGATAGTAAAACCGGAAGAAGTCAGGAAATCCGCACTTCTCAGGTCGTTGTCGGTAAAGGAGGAGCCCTGCATGTCGCAAGCGTCGAAGAGAACGCCTTTCAAGATGCACGATTCGAATACGGTAGCGTGCATCCGGCATTGCCGGAAAACGGAGTCGGCGGTGATGTGCAGAAATACCGCATCGTCGAAGATACACTCCGTGAAGGATGCCGACAGTCTGTGTGAGCTGTTTCTCTCTCCGAATGATGTTCCGGACATCTTGCATCCGGAGAACGTCACCCCGTCCATTACCGTATTCGCGAATGCGGAGAGGCTAAAATCGCAGCCGGTGAAACGACAGTCGAGCAGGATAATGCCATGCAGGAGCAGTGTCGTGAAAGTGCCGCCTCTGAATATGCATTTGTCGAATACGGTACCTTCCTGAAAAAGGGTGTCCGCCTCGTTTTTTCCGAATGTTCGTCCAGTTATGATATCGGCTTCCATAAATCTCAGAGCATGATGGGGATGCCCCGGTAGAAGTCGAGGATTTTGGTCTTGAAGAGGTAGCTGTATTTGGCCTGGGCAAGCTGCGAGCGGGCGTTCACGAGATTGTAGAGCGCAATGCTGTAATCCACCGGCGAAGCCGCGCCGAGGTTGTATTTTTCCTCCAGCATGCGAAACGCCTCCTCTGTCGTGGTGACGTTTTTAGCCGCCGCTTCGTACTGTTCGTAAGCTCCTACTGCGTCGATATAGGCCTGCCTTATCTCTTTGTTAAGGTTCTTCTGCATTATCATATAATCGTATTCGGCCCTGTGGCGGGCGATGCGATAACTCTTGACGTTGTTGCGGGCCGAGAGGGAGTTGAAGATGGGAATGCTGAGACTGAGTGATATATGATAGCTCGCGTTGTCGCGTATCTGGTCCTTGAACGGATACTGGATGTAGGTGGCGGGGTTGTTGATGTCGGGTTTCTGCCGGCCGTTGGAGAAGGAGGAACCGTAGCCTGCCGAGAGACTCAGGGTGGGGTAGAGGCCTGATTTGGCGATGCTGATATCACGGTCTGCCATATCCATGGCCAGTCCGGCCGATTTGACCTGCGGCAGCTCCTGCGCCATTTCGTAAATCTCTCCCGGGCCCACCGCCACGCCGTCGCGGGAGACGGGCATCGATTCCGGGATGAGGATGCGAAACGTCTCGTAGTCGTCTATCTCCAGCAATTGGCAGAGCGTAAAGTAAGCGAGGGTTCGGTTGTTTTTCGCTTCGATATCCTGAAACTGTGCATCGGCCAGGTCGGCCTGCAATTGCAGCAGGTCGCCCATGGTTTTGCGTCCCGATTCCACCAGCATTTGCGTCTGTTCGACCTGCAGCGTGAGCGTTCGGGTACGCTGTGAGGCGATGGTGACCTTCTCTTCGGCGAACAGCACGTCGAGGTAAGCCGCGGTGATATTGAGCGAGAGGTCGTTGCGGGCCTTGTCCACTTGTAGCAGCATATCCTGCAGGGCCAGGTCGGATTTCTTGAGCTGGAGATATTTGCGCATTCCCGCAAACACTTCCGTGCCGAGCGAGAGGGAGGCGCTGAGGTCGGTATTGCTGGAGTTCTCGCGGAATTCATAGGTGGTCGGGTCGAGGACGCGGCCGAACGAAGTTCCGGAGCCGACCGATGCGCTTACCGACGGTATGTAGTTGAGCCGAGTCTGCTTTCGGGCCAGCTCGGCATCTTCGATGGAGAGCTCCTGCCGCTGTATCTCTATGTTGTTTTCCTGAGCATACCGGATACACTCCTGCAGCGTCCACGGGGCGGCTGCCGGGAGGCCGGTTTCTTCTGCCGCATACCGGGCTGTCGGTGAGGACGACCGGGCGAGGGTCTCCTGCTGCTGTCCTTCGGCTTTTCCGCCGGATAGCAGCAGGGCGGTCAGGGTGAAGAAGACGGTAACTATCGTTTTGCGTTTCATGGCGGTGAGGTTTTACGTTACGGGTAGGCTATTTCTTGGTGCGCGGCATCGCCATGCCCCGCAGCCGGTCGGTTTCGGAGAGTCCCTCCTTGATTTCCATGTTCATGCCGTCCGAGAGTCCCGTCGTGACCTCCCTTTTCTCGAACGTCTGTTCTTCGGCCCCTTCGGGACTTGTCAGCACGTAGGCGTAGGTTTTGTCCTCCTCGAATTCGAGTACGCTCTCCGGCACGGCCAGCACGTTCTCGCGGTTCTCTATCATGATGCTTGCATTGGCACTGTAACCCGAACGGACGAAGATGTTATCGTCCACGTCCACGGCAGCTTTTACTTCGAACATGATGACGTTGTTGTCCGTTGTCGCCTTCGGGGAGATATATTCCAGCCGTGCGTTCAGTTTCGAGTCCTGTACGGCGCCGATGGTGAGCGTGACGGGCATCCCTTCGTGGAGCTTGCCCACATCGGTCTCGTCGACCTTCCCGCGGAATATCATGTCGTTCATGTCGGCCACGACGGCTATTGTCGTGCCGTCGTTGAACGTATTGGACTGGATGACCGAGTTGCCCACCTTGACGGGAATGTCCAGTATCATGCCGTCTATCGTGGAACGTATCTGGGTATTGCTTATTTCGGCGTTGCGGGAGACGATGCCGTCGCGTACGATTTCCAGGTTGTCGCGTGCGCTCTGGAGGTTCTCTTCCGCAATCCGGAGCTGTGTCTCCGCCTTCTCGAACTCGTCGAGGGTGATGACGTTCTTCCGGTAGAGTTTTTCGGTGCGTTCGTATTCGCGCCTGGTCTGTTCCAGATTTATTTCCGCCTGCTTGACTCCCGATTCGGCGTTGTTGAGGGAACTCATCTCCGGAATGACCTTCACGGTGGCGATTACGTCGCCCTGCCGCACCATGTTGCCTGCCTCCTTGTGCAGGGCGGAGATGATGCCCGAAATCTGGGGCTTGATGAGTACTTCGTCGCGCGGTTCGACCTGTCCGGTGGCTACCACGAATTGGGAGATGGTGTCGCGGACGGGCGTCACTATCCCGTAGATGGTCTTGACCGGCCGCGTCTTGTTCCACAGGAAGACGAACGTCCCGACGAACAGTCCCGCGAGCAGGACGATGAGCAGGATTCTAAATACTTTCTTCATAACTGCTATATTTTAAATTTTCATTCCCAGTCTGTCGTTGCGTCCTGTCCGGTTTGGCAGTTGCACGGCTGCATCCGGCGCTACTCCTCCCTAATCGCATCCACCGCCTTTATCTTCATGGCACGGCTGGCCGGGATGATGCCGGCCAGCAAGCTTCCGGCGATGATGATGAGGGTGGCCGTGATGCCGAGCCCGAAAGATATCTGCAGCGGCTGCATGTCGCTCCCCAGCTCCGTCGTGGCCGCTATCAGCTTCTCGAATACCGACAGTGCTCCGACTCCGGCCGCAAGGCCGAGGATACCGGCGATGAAGGTCAGCAGGAAACTTTCGGAGAGAATCTGCGATATGATGGACCACGGCCGGGCGCCTATCGCCCGGCGGACGCCTATCTCCTGCGTCCGCTCCCGTACGATGACGAGCATGATGTTGCTGACGCCTACGATGCCGGCCAGCAGCGTACCCAGACCCACTATCCATGTCAGCAGGCTGATGCCGTTCAGTAGTCCGTTCACCTTTTCGAACTGTTCGCCGAGGTTGAAGCCGCTGATGGCTTTCTTGTCGTCGGGCGAAATGATGTGGTTGGCTGCGATGATGCGCTTGCACTTCTCCTCGATGTCCTGGATGCGGACGTCGTCTTCCGCCATGATGGTTATCATATCCACCGAAGAACCTTCGTTCCAGAGCTGCTGTACGAGCGAGTTGGGTACGGCGATGGTGGTTTCCGGATTGCTCCCGATGTTTATCGAGGTGCTGCCCCGCTCCATGACGCCCACGACGGTCAGGTAGAGGTCGTTCATCTTGATGACTTCGCCCACGGGGTTTTCGCCGCCGGGGAAGAGCTCCTTCCATATCTGTCCGCCGATGACACACACCTTGCGCTTGCCCTCCATGTCCGGCTGGTTGATGAAGCGGCCGAATTTCAGGGGCTGCGGATTGATTTTCTGGAAATCCGGCGTATAGCCCATCAGGTAGTATTCGCCCTTGCGTTCGTTGTGCGACACCTTCTGCGAACCTCCCCAGTTCATGGCTGCCGCATACTTGATGTCGGGAACCTGCTGCCGGATGGCTTCCAGGTCGTGCATGTCGAAGTTCCACCATCGGCCCGAAGGCATACCCTGATAGGGGATGCTCGTCTGGTCGGTGAAAAAATAGGTCGTATTGGTGGAGTAGCTGCCCAGCGAGGAGAGGGCGGTGCGTCCCAGCCACATGCCGAATCCCATCATCACGGTGAACATGAAGATGCCCCAGAAGACCCCCAGTCCCGTCATGATGCTCCTTTTGCGGTTGCGGGCGATGGTTTCCCAGATTTCTTTCCAGCGGTCGAGGTCGAACATGGCTTGCCTTGTGTGTTATTTGTTGTAGCGCAGCGCGTCTATTGTTTTGAGCCGGGCGGCTTTCCGGGCGGGGACATACCCGGCCACCAGCCCCGCTATTATCAGTACGACGGTCGCCGAGACGGCTGCCCGCAGGTCGAGCGTCGGGTTGCGGAATACGGCGAACGAGTCGGGTACCGCCGTTGCCGTCGCCTCCAGAACATGGTTGACGACTTCCATGACCGCCACCCCGAGGACGAGTCCGACGTAGCCGAAGAAGGCGGTTATCACCACCGATTCGATGAGGATGAGCCGGATGATGGAGGCGGGCCGGGCACCGAGCGCCTTGCGGATACCGAACTCGAAGGTGCGTTCCCTGACCGTGACGAGCATGATGTTGCTGACGCCCACGATACCGGCCAGCAGCGTTCCGAGACCGATAATCCAGATGAACATGTCGAGCCCGCGGAATATTCTGTTCATCCCTTTGAATTGGTTGAAGTTATTGTAGAGATAGATGGCGTTCTTGTCGGTCGGGGCGTAGTTGTGCTCGAACGAGAGGCGGCGCAGCACGTCATCCTCGAATGCGGCCATCTCTTCGTCCGTATTGATGTCCTGGAGCGTGAAGACGATGTAGCCTATCCACGGGTCGTTCTGCATGTAGATGAGCTGGCCTGTGGTGTAGGGAATGAAGACGCTGTTCTGGTTGCCGTAGGCGTAATCCTTGTAGACACCCGCGACGGTCCATACCACGCCGTTCTGTATCACCTCTTTCCCTATCGGCGATTCGTTGCCGAAAAGTACTTCTCTGACGGGCTGGCTGATGACGCATACCTTTCGCTGTCGGTCGATGTCCTGCCGGTTGATGAAGCGTCCCTCCAGTATCTCAATCTTGAATACTTCGGTATGTTCGGGGCGGACACCGTGCATGGAGACGTTGATATAATTTTTGCCGCGGGTCATGGTGCCGCCCGAATACCAGGCGCTCGATGTCACCTTGTCCACATTCGGAAACTCCTCTTCGAGTATCTCGATATCCTTGCCGGAGAGGTAGATGCTCCTGCCTTCGGCGTACCCCGCATAGGGCATCGAAGTGCGGCTGCTGTAGAGCTCGATGGAGTTGGTGGCCATGTAGTCGAAGTTGGACGTCATGCCGTTCTGGAGTCCGTTGCCGGAGCTGAGCAGGATGATGAGCATGAGGATGCCCCATGCCACGGAGAATCCCGTGAGGAAGGTGCGCAGCTTGTTTTTGCGCATCGAAGACCATATCTCGGTGAAAATCTCCCGCATGGCTTATCTTCCCGTGTCGGTTATGGATTCGATGATGCCGTCCCTGAGATAGATGATTTTGTCCGTCCGCTGGGCAATGTCGCGTTCGTGGGTGACGCACACGATGGTCATCCCTTCGTCGTTCACCTGCCGCAGCAGGTCCATCACCTCCTGCGAGGTCTTGCTGTCGAGGGCGCCGGTAGGTTCGTCGGCGAGGATTATCTGCGGCCTGTTGATGAGGGCGCGTGCGATGGCTACCCGCTGCTTCTGGCCGCCGGACATCTCGTTGGGCATGTGCGTGCCCCACTCCCGGATGCCCAGTTTGTCGAGCAGTTCGAGTGCGACGGCGTTGCGTTTGCGCCGCGGGACTCCCTGGTAGTAGAGGGGCAGCGCCACGTTCTCCATGGCATTCTTGTAGTTGATGAGATTGAACGACTGGAAGATGAAGCCTATCATGCGGTTCCGCGCAGCGGCGGCCTGCGTTTCGTTGAGTCCCCGGATGAGCCGGCCGTCGAGGTAGTATTCGCCTTCGTCGTAGTCGTCGAGGATGCCCATGATGTTCAGCAGAGTCGATTTGCCCGAACCGGACGCCCCCATGATGGAGACGAATTCGCCTTTCTCTATTTCGAGGTTGATGCCTTTGAGCACATGCAAGGGGGAGCCTGCGTGGTAGGTTTTGTGTATGTTCTTGAGGAGGAGCATCTCTTACGTCTTTATGTCGCGGGTATTTCCGTATTTCCGGACGGTGTGCGTCGTCCGGTTCCCGGTGGCTTCAGCAATATTGACGCCTAAGGTAGATGCAATATAACAATTCGGCAACAATATATTGTTGCCGAACCGGTATTTATTCTGTTTTTAATCTTTTCGGGGAAGCATCTATTGGGCGGACGCTCCGAATTCCATAAGATAAGCCTTGATGAAATCGTCTATCTCGCCGTCCATGACACGCTCCACATCGGAGGTCTGGTGGCCGGTGCGGTGGTCCTTGACACGGCGGTCGTCGAATACGTAACTGCGTATCTGTGAACCCCATTCGATTTTCTTCTTCTGTCCCTCCAGTTGTGCCTGTATGGCCTGCCGCTTTTCGAGTTCGCGCTGGTAGAGTTTCGATTTGAGGATGCGCATGGCATTCTCGCGGTTCATGAGCTGTGAACGCGTCTCGGTGTTTTCGATGAGGAACTCCACGGGTTCGCCCGTGTCGGGGTCTTTCGAACTGTATCGCAGGCGCACGCCCGTCTCCACCTTGTTGACGTTCTGTCCGCCGGCTCCGCTGCTACGATAGGTATCCCAGGTGATGTCCGCGGGATTGATGTTGATTTCTATCGTGTCGTCCACCGCCGGCGATACGAAGACCGACGCGAAGGTCGTCTGCCGTTTGTTGTTGGCGTTGAATGGCGAGAGGCGGACGAGCCGGTGTACGCCGTTCTCGCTTTTGAGGAAACCGTAGGCGTAGTCTCCCTCGAATTCGATGGTAGCCGATTTGATTCCCACCTCCTCGCCCGGTTGCAGGTCGGCGATACGTACCTTGTAGCCGTTCAGTTCGCCCCAGCGGGTGTACATTCTCAGCAGCATGGAGGCCCAGTCGAGACTCTCCGTGCCGCCGGCCCCCGAGTTGATATCCATGATGGCGCCCATCCTGTCCTCCGGGCCGCGGAGCATGTTGCGCATCTCCAGCGCTTCGATTTTGGCGAGGGTCTCCGCATAGAGCGCATCGAGCTCCTCCTCCGATGCCCCGCCTTCGCGGACGAAGTCGGGCATCAGCTCCAGGTCGTCGCACAGCCGTTCTATCGCCCGGAAGTCGTCTATCCAGCTCTTTATCCCGGCCACCTTGCGCAGCTGCTTCTCGGCCTCTTCCGGCCTGTCCCAGAAGTCGGGGGCAAGCGTACGCGCCTGCTCCTCGTCGAGTTCGATGAGTTTGTCTTCGATGGCGAGGTGACGCCGCAGTCCCTCGCGCCGTCCGGTGAGCTCTTTTATCTGTTCGGTAGTTACCATGCTTCTCTATCCTGCAACTGAACACTCAATGCCGAGCGCCCGGACGCGGCGTGCGATGTCGCCGAGCTCATCGAGATAAACCTTTTCAAGGTCGGGGTCCGGCGTGTCGCGGTCGATGGTGTATATCATCACCTGCCGCGGCCCTATCTCCTTCACAAGTTCCAGCCAGGCCGACACTTCGCGTTCGGTGGTATTGTCTACGGGCCGCCCTTCGTACGAGCCGCGCAGGAACATGGTCTGGATGATGAGCCTCCCTTCGAACATCTTCATGTAGCGTACCGTCTCCGCCACGCTGTATTCGCCCAGGGGGTTGTCTATCAGACGTACCGTTTCGTCGAAGGCCGAGTCGAGTTTCACGATGTTGTTGTCCACTTTTGACAGGGCGCGGCGGACGCTCTCCTTTTTCAGCATCGTACCGTTCGTCAGAACCGAAACTTTGGCCGAGGGAGCGTAGTTGTCCCTTATCTTCAGAACGTCGTCTATTATCTCCTCGAATTGGGGGTGCATGGTGGGTTCGCCGTTGCCTGCGAAGGTGATGACGTCCGGTGCGTTGTCGGCGTTCACCATCTCGAAGAGTTTGTCGGCGAGCAGACGTGCCACGTCCTCGCGTTTGTTGAAGGCTGCCTTGTGTCCCTTTTCCGTCCAGCCGCATTCGCAATAGATGCAGTTGAAGGAGCAGAGCTTGCATTCGAGCGGGAGCAGGTTTACGCCGAGCGAAAGGCCCAGCCGCCGGCTGCGTACCGGCCCGAATATGATGTCGTCGTATAGTTTTGTCGGCATGTCGTCTGTCGTTTAAGTCGGATACAAAAATACGAATTTATTTCGAGGGTATGCAAATCGGGGGCCGGACTGCACCCGTGTCTTTTCGGTGCATGGAAAAGTTCCTCTTCGGCAGCCTCAGAGCCATTTCCGGTGTTTGAAGAAGCGGTAACACAGGAACGAGACCAGAGCCATCAGCAGAATGGCCGCCGGGTAGCCGTACCGCCAGTCGAGTTCCGGCATCATGTGGAAATTCATGCCGTAGATACTTGCGATGAGGGTGGCCGGCATGAAGAAGACCGAAGCCATGGTGAATATCTTCGTCGTGTTGTTCAGTTCGAGGTTGATGAGGCCGAGGGCCGTTTCGCGCAGGAAATCGAGGCGCTCGAAGCTGAAGTCGGCGTGGCTCACGATGGAGTTCACGTCGCGTATCATGAGTTGCAGCCGCGGGTAGATATCGTTCGGGAAACGTTCGCTCTTGAGGATGCCCGACAGGAGTCGCTGCCGGTCGAAGATGACCTCGCGCATCATCATCGTCGTCTCCTGCAGCGTGTTGATGTGCCGTATTTCGTTCTGGCTGACACGGTCCTGGGCGCCTATCTCTTTGCTGAGGGTGGCGATTTGCTTGGAAACGGCCTCCACGGCGTCGGCGTCGGCGTCGATACGTATTTCGAGGATGGAGACGAAGAGGTGGTACCCCGTGGTGTATCCCCGCGAATTTATCTGGAGCCTCTTTTCCGCTTCGGCGAAGGTACGGAATTCCGACTGCCGGACGGTTATCAGTACCCCTTCGCTAATCACGAAGGAGACGGGCTCCACCGTGATGCCGTCGGGGGAGTGTACGAAGAAGTCCGCGTTGGAGAAGATGGCGTTCTCCGTTTCCGAATATTTGGACGAGGTTTCAATCTCTTCGACCTGCTGACGTGTCTGGAGATTTATCTCCATGAAGTTTTCGACCTCTTTCTGCTCCTTGATGGAGGCGTTCAGAAGGTCTATCCACAGGATGTCGTCGTATCCCAGCTCGTCGAATATCTTGAGGTCGGGATTGCGTACTATCTTGTTATATTGCTTCAGGTAAATCGTTATCATGGCTGGTTGCGTTTGGGTTGTGATTCATGATGCGTGACATGGCCGGAACCTTTCGGAACGGTTCCGTTGCCGACCCCCGGACGCAACTTAGCCCGGATTGGCGCGTGGTGTGAACTTCTTCGCCTTGTCGCGGAAGAGCTCCAGCGCCTGCCTTTTCTGATAATCGAAGAGGAAGTCGATGTTCTCCGTCAGGTAGCCGTATGCGTAATCCTTCTCGCTGTGGCCGCTCTCGACGATGGCCTCCCAGATACGTTCCACGCCGAGTTCCAGCGAGCTTTCGAGAGCGTCGATGAGCTCGGGAGCGCTCCCCTTGCGGGCTACCCATACGGCGAATACGAACGGTTTGCCGGTCAGTTCCCGCCAGCAGTCTGCCAGGTCGTATGTGTAGCGGAATTTGCCTTCGTAACCGAACACCTTGTCGCCGATGAAAAGGAAAGCCTCTCCTTCCGCAGGGTGTTCCGCAGCCGAATAGTCGGTGAGTTCCCGCCACTCGGGGCGTATATGCCAGAGTTCGGCAGCGAGAATCCTGACCAGAAGGGCCGATGTCATGGAGTGCGAATCGAGATGGATGACCGTCGCTTCGCCGATGGGGACATTGCTCATGACCGTTACCGTACGAACGCTTTTTTCTGCGCCGATGCAGTAGTTCGTGACGATTTCGGCATCGTCCATAAGCGGGAGGGCTCCCGCCGGAACGAGTGCGATGTCGGCTTTCCTGTCGATGAAATTCCGGGCGCAGGCGGACGGCGGGGCCAGGAGCAGTTCGGCCCGCAGTTTATCCGCGTGTCGGATACCGTAGATGAACGGCACGGTATTCAGGTAGGATACCGCCGCGATACTTGTCTTTACAACTGCCATCGTCCATACAGTGCCGTGATTGGTTTGACAATATGTCCGTCCGCGAAGGCGGACGAACGTTGCTTCCGCTCGCAAAGGTAGTCAAAAAAGGGGAAAAACCGCATAACGTTCGGCTGGGGGACAAAGAAAAAAGAGGCGATGCCTACGGGCACCGCCTCTTGCAGTTATCGTACCGTCCGATGTCAGTCTACGAACCGGATGTTGAACGGAGTCGCGGGCACTGCGAGCTCCGGAGCAATCGGGAAGGAGGGGATGTAAGCGAGGCCTGCGTTGGCTGCGGCAGCCGACTGGGAGGCTTTTATCACTTCCATTGCACCTTCGTAGATACCGGATATCTCATGACCGTACTTGTCGTAGAACAGGAAGTCCACAATTTGGTTGGTACCGTCTTCGGCCGGTTTGGTGATGATACGGCCCTGGTCGGGCATCGCGCCTGCGTAGCTGTTCAGTTGGAGGGTAGAGCCCTGTTTGGAGGCGTAGGTGTACCAGCATCCCTGCTGCGGGTCGATGCTCTGACCGAGAATGGGGTTGCCGGGCATTGCACTGCCCTCTTCGAAGAGGAGTCCGAAGCCGGGGCTCATCGGGAATTCGCCGACGGGATTGTCGGTGGACTGTGCCGGGCCCCAGATGGCGAGCATCATGAGGTCGCCCGAACCGGTAACGTCGAGGGTGTTGTTGTTAATCGTATAGGCGAGGCCGTCTCCGAATATGTAGTAGAGCCAAGCGGTGAAGTCACCGGTAGCCTTGGGAATGACCTGTACGAGAGCCTGGTTGTGCATGTCGCCGAGTTTCTTGTCCTCTTCCAGACGGCTCATCGGGTCTGCGTAGTTCATCATCGGTTCCAGCGGCCCTTCGTAGAGGTAGTTGACCTCTTCGAGTTCCGTGCCTATGATGTTGAGTGCGTCGGACCGTTTCCCTTTGAAATTGGCGGTAATCTTGTAGTTGTCACCGTTCTTTTCTACGGTCATGGTACCTTCGCTGATAATGTATCCCTTCGTGATGCTCGTACTCTTGTCGGTGTAGTACTCGTAGGTACCCTGATAGCCGTTCTGGGCGTCTACTCCGCCTGCTACCAGCGTGAATGCATCCGTGTTGTCGGCGGAGGTACTAATCGTATAGGTACCTTCGGGCAGGATTACGTTGTCGTTGTCCTCCTGGAGAGGGATATAGCCCTGCAGCTGCAGTGCTTCTACATTTTCGCCGTTGGTGAGGTCGCCTTTGTAACCCATGCCGAAAAGGAACATGCCGGTCGTCGCCTCATGGTCGTTGTATTTGCCGTAGTAAGCACCGATAATGCCGGTAACGGGCCTGGGATTGGGAACCTCGATACGCGGCGGAACCTGCGGCTTGCCCTCGAATTTCAGGGTACCGTCGAAAGAGCCTTTGATGGTCGTTTCTCCCGACGTGAACTCGATGTCCAGTTTGTAGCTGCCGCCCTGACTGGAGACCTTCATGGTGCCGCCGCTGACGGGATAGGCTTCGCTCCCTTTCCAGAAGATGGTACCCTCTTCTGCCGTTGCGGAGTCGGCCGTCACGAACGTGCGGACGGTGCGGTCGTCGAGGGTGCCGGCCTCATAGGTACCGGTCGTAAACCTCGGATTGTTGGAGTTCGATGCTACCGTACCGAAGCAGTCGATGCGCATCTTGTTTCCGTCGGCGTCCGAGAGCGTGAAGGTATAGAATCCGGAACCTTCGGCATACTTCTCGCCGTAATAGACGGCGTCGCTTACGGTCGTGAAGGTGTAACCGTCGGTGGTCGGCCCGGGAGGTGTTGTGGTGTCGGTACCTTGCGAGCAGGAAACCATCAGCGCAGCCGTAACGGCGGTCGATGCCAGCAATAAGAGTTTTTTCATAGCAATGATTGTTAGAGAATTTATTAAATTGGTTGTTACAACATCTGTCTATCTATCTGTCTGTCCTAATAGACGCATCCGGATACTCTTTTGTTGCATGATGCGGTGGGAAAAACGTTTTTTGCCGAATATTTCCTTGCGGCCGGGGTTGTTTTGCCGGCACCGGTCATGCTCACCATATCCAGACAAAGATATATATTTTTCCCAATAAAATACAAGGATATGTATATCCTCTTTGCAGCCGATGCGGTTCCGGGGAACATATACCAGGCCGCGCAGTGGCCCGGGTGTTCGGTTCGGAGAGGACGGAGTGTTCCGTTGCGCAACAAAAAAGCGCCTCCCCGGAGGGGGAAGGCGCTTGATTCCATTCCGTCATCCTTTTCAGAAGGAGATGGCCAGACCGCTGTGCTGCTCGAAGGAGTAGGGCACGAACGAGGTGTTGGGCATCGTGCGGACAACGCTGTCGGTCGCATCGTTCGAAGAGAACGATGCTTGTCCGGAATCTACCGTAACTGCAAACGTACCGGTGATGTTATGACCGTACTTGTCGAAGATGTCGACGGCGATATTATACGTTTTGTTGTCGGAGGTGGTTATGTTGATGGAACCCTGCTTGATAACCGCACCGGCACCGTCCAGTACTGCCATCTGACCCTCGTCGTTCGGGCCGATGTAGTAGTACCACGTACCCACGCCCAGCCCGAGCGGGTCGGCACCGCCTACATTGAGAATCGGCTTGCCGGACAGCGTGTTACCTACCGGGTAAACATAGTCGTAGGTATTCTCCACATTGAATGTGCCTACCGGGAACTCGGAGGCAGAGGAGGTGATGAGCTGCATCATCATGGCATCGCCCTCGCCGCTTACATACAGCGTACCGTCCTGATTGTAATACGGGTTGTTCGCATCGATAACCAGGTCCTCGTTGTGGAGAATGATTCGCCGGATATAATTGTTCGTACCCGGTACGCCCCACGGGTCGGCGAAGACGCCGGTAAGGTCGGTGAGTTCCTTGTTTTCGGTGAGCGAACTCATCGGGTTGGTCATATCGACGGCATAGTCGCCGAACTGGGCTCCGGTCAGGTTCCATACGATGTCCGTAACGTGCTGGCCGAGCTGCAGTTTGTTGTTGGAGTAGGAGAATTTCGTACCTTCCAGTGCCGTGGTGACGTTGTAGGTCTCACCCTCTTTGGCGATGGTGACCGTACCGCCCTGGATGAGTACGCCGTAGGAGATGACTCCCGAGTTGTAGACTATCTCTGCGGAATAGGTACCCTCGGCCACGTCGTTGCTGGTCGGGATAATCTGTCCGGCCGCCGTGGGATTGCCTTCAACCACCTCAAAGGTTCCCGTAGGAATAGGCACATTGTCTGCCGGGTAGTCGCCTTCGGTCGGATAGGGTACGGTCATGACGAGCTGTATCTGCTGGTTGGTGTTCTCCGCATCCTGCATCAGCAGCGTTATTTGGCCGAGCTGCTCGTTGGCAAGCATACACTCTCCCGTGTACTGGGCGAGATAGGCGTTGGCCGTAATGGGAGTTCTCGGGGCATCCTGCCTCTGGTCGTCGAAAGAGATGGAGCCGCTGTACTTGGCTTCGATGGTCTCGTCGCCTGCGGTGAGGTTCACCTTGATGGTGTAGCCGCCTGCAGCGGACTGCACATTGATGCTGCCGCCCGTTACGAGCACGGCCGTGCCCTCTTTCCAATAAAGGGTACCCTCCGTATCGGAGCCGTTCGAAGCCACGAAATACGTTTTCGAGGTAGGTTCGGTGATGGTGCCGAGGTCATACGTACCTGCAGTGAGTTTCGGGGTGCTGACCGGGTCGACCACCGAGGCGAACATGTCGAGGCGGAGCTTGTTGCTGGTGCCGTCCACGACGAAGGTCATCGAGTAGTATCCTACGTCGGCGGCGATTTTCTCGCCGTAGTAAACGGCCTCGTCGAGGTTGAGCTTGAGCTCATCCGTAGGGGGATTAGTTTCCCCCCCTCCATTTCCGCCGTTTCCAGTATTGCCCTTGTCTTTTTCGCACGACATCATGGTCAATGCCGCAGCGAATGTCGCGAACATCAAAAAATACTTTTTCATTTTCGGTAACATTTAAGTGTAAAATCGAATAGTTTGTTTGTCGTCCTCCTACATATAAAGACGCGCGGGGCGTCTTTTCTGTTGCATGCCGCGGCGAATTTTTTCGTTGTACCGCCTGCCGCAGGACACACAGTCTGCAAATATAATGGTAAAATACCGAAAAACGATGAGAAACGGACTATTTTTTACGTTTCCGCAGCCCGTCGTGCGGAGAGTGCGTCCGGTTGCCGCGGCCGGGCCGTGGCGGGAGTCTGCCCTGCGTCGGCGTCATCCGAACAGCGGTTTCACCCAGTAGAACAGCAGTGCCCAGGTAGCGAAGCGCGCCCCCTTGCCGACGAGCATGAAGAGGGTGGTCTTTTTCCAGTCCACGCGGTAGAAACCGAGTGCGATGGCCATCACGTCGCCTATCAGCGGGAGCCAGGTGAAAAAGGCGAGGAGGCTGCCGTAGCGGGCCACCTTGTGCTGGTGCTTTTCGATGGTTTCCCGTTTGACCTTGAAGTATTTCTCTATCCACTCCCATTTGCCGGCCCGGCCGAGCCAGTAGGAGGTGAGACCGCCGAGCCAGTTGCCCGCCGTCGCCACCGCCACCGAAATATAGGGGTCGGCACCTACGGCGAGGAGCCCTACCAGCAGAACGTCCGAACTCATCGGAAGAATCGTGGCGGCGAGAAAGGCCCCGATGAAGAGCCCTATGTATCCGTATTCGAGCAGGAATTCCATACTTGTCCGTGTCGTCTTGTGGATGTCCCCGGAGGCCCGGTATCGGACAGACCGCCGTTTCTGCTTCTTAACGGCCGTTCCGTGCCCTTATTGTGTCCGGTACTGTCGGATTCCGGCCCGTTTCCGGCCGTTATGCCGGGAACGTCCGGGGTGTCATAACAGTTTTTTCAGCAGGCCGAAACTCCGGCCGTAGGGCGGATAGCGGAGCGGCAGGTCGGTGCGGCGTCGGGAGACGGCCACGGCCCGCAGGTTGGAGAAGGTGTCGAACGAAAAGCGTCCGTGGTACCTTCCCATCCCGCTGTCTCCCGTGCCGCCGAAGGGCAGACGGGGATTGGCGATGTGTATTATCGTATCGTTGATGCAGGCGCCTCCCGACGCGGTGCGGCCGATGAGGCGCAGCCCGTCGGCTTTGCGGCCGAAGTAGTAGAGCGCGAGCGGCTTTTCGCGGGCGTTGATGAAGTCTGCGGCCGACTCCGTGTCGTCGAAGGTCATGACCGGCAGGATGGGGCCGAATATCTCCTCCTGCATGAGCGGCGAACCGGGGTCGGGAGAGTCGATGAGCGTCGGGGCGATGAAGCGTTCCGATGCGTCGTATTCGCCGCCCCACACGATGCGCTCGGCCGTATCGATGTAGCTTTGCAGGCGCGTGAAGGCCCGGTCGCTGATGATGCGCGGATAGGCGGCGCTGCGGCGGAAATCTCCTCCGTAGAAGTGCATGGCATATCTCCTGAACTTTTCGAGCAGCTCCTCCTTCACGTCGCGGTGTACGAGGAGGTAGTCGGGGGCGATGCAGGTCTGGCCGGCGTTCAGGAGCTTGCCCCACGCGATTTTGCGGGCGGCCGTATCGAGGTCGGCCGTGCGGTCCACGACGCAGGGGCTTTTGCCGCCCAGTTCGAGCGTTACGGGTGTCAGGTGTGCCGCCGCCTTCTCCATCACCGTGCGTCCGAAGGCCGCTCCGCCCGTGAAGAAGATGTGGTCGAAACGATACTCCAACAATTCGGCTGTCTGGGCATGGTCGCCGTCGAAAACCGACACGTAGTCCGGGGGAAATATCTCGCCGAGGATGTTCCCGATGAGGCGGCAGGTACGGGCCGAGGTTGTGGAGGGTTTCAGCGCCACGCAGTTCCCTGCGGCGAGCGCCCCCACCAGCGGGTCGAGGGCGAGCTGGAAGGGATAGTTCCACGGCGCCATGACAAGCACCACCCCCTGCGGTTCCCGAATGATGCGGCTCGCGGAGGGGAAGAGGAAGAGCGGGGTAGGCACCCGCCGGCTGCGGGCCCGGCGCTCCAGATGCCGCAGTTGGTCGCGTATTTCGGCCAGCACAATGGCCGTCTCGCTGATATACGACTCTTCCGCCGATTTGTGCAGGTCGGCGTACAGGGCTTCCGCTATCTCTTGCTCGTGTGCCTTTACGGCCTCCTGCAGTCTGCGCAGGTACTCTTTGCGGAATGCGGGTTCCCGCGTGTGCCCTTCGGCGTAGAAGGCCCGCATCGCGTCGAGCCGTTCCCTGATGGATGTTGTCATGGTCCGTTGTCGTTTGGTCCGGTGCGGCTTCGTGCCGCGGCGTCTGTTGCGGCGCGGTCCGCGGGCCCGGATACCTGTCTGCCGGTGCCGGCGCATCCTTCATGCGGCCCGTTCCGCGTCGGTTTCACCGATTCTTTGAAACGGCCGCAGTATCTTCGTCAATGAAAGGTATGCCGGTCGGGTATCGCCCGGTTCGCGTCGGCACCGCCGGTTTATTAAAAGTTGAAAACAAATATAACGATTTTTGTCCGGCAAAGAGGATGCCTTCCCGTTGCCGGGGGCCCGATTCTTGCAAAGAAACCGTAAATTTGTCCCGGAACGGGCCGGAGAATGGCCTCCGGGCCCGGAGGCTTAACAGGAAATGTCATGATACACTATTCGGAATATACGCTTCGGAACGGACTGCGGGTGGTTGCCAACCGCGACCGGCTCTCGGCGCTTGCGGCGGTCAATATGCTCTATGGGGTGGGGGCCCGCAACGAGGCGCCGGAGCGGACGGGATTCGCCCATCTTTTCGAACATCTGATGTTCAGGGGAACGAAACTCGTGCCCGATTTCGACATGCCGGTGCAGGTGGCCTGCGGCGAGAACAACGCCTTTACCAACAACGATTACACCGATTACTACATGACGCTGCCCAAGGACAACATCGAGACGGCCCTCTGGCTGGAATCGGACCGGATGACGGGGCTCGACATCACGCCGGAGAAGCTCGCGGCGGAGAAGTCGGTGGTGGTCGAGGAGTACAAGCAGCGTTACCTTAACCAGCCTTACGGGGAGCAGTGGCTGCTGCTGCGGGCGCTGGCTTATAAGGTGCATCCCTACCGGTGGCCGACCATCGGACTGACGCCCGACCACATCCGCGAAGCGACGCTCGCCGACGTCACGGCCTTCTACAGGCGTTACTACGTCCCCTCGAATGCCATTCTCGCCGTGTCGGGAGATATCGAGCCGGAACGGGTGTTCGAGCTCGCCGACAAATGGTTCGGCCATCTGGAGAGCGTTCCCGCTCCCGCGGATGCCTTTCTGCAGGAACCTGTGCAGCGGGAGGCCCGCCGGGAGGAGGCCTGCCGTGACGTACCGGCCACGCAGGTGACCGTGGCGCTTCATATGGGAGGCCGCCGCAGTCCGGAATACTATTGCTGCGACGTGATGACCGACCTGCTTGCGGGCGGTACCTCGGCGCGGCTCTACAATGAACTGGTCAAACGCCGCCGGCTCTTTTCCGCCGTGAACTCCTACATCACCGGCGACATCGACCCGGGGCTCTTCATCCTGACAGGTCAGCTCATGCCGGGGGTGGAACTCCGGGAGGGCGAGGAGGCGCTGTGGAACGAGCTGGAGCGGCTGTGCAGTGAACCGGTGGGGGACGACGAACTGCAGAAGGTGCGCAACAAGTTCGAGGCGAACATGCTTTACGGCGAGATGAACGTGATGAACAAGGCGCTCAATCTCGCCTACTACGCCCTGCTGGGCGAGCTGCCCCTCGTGAACTCCGAGCTGGAAATCTACCGCGGCGTGGAAGCCGGGCAAATCATGGAGACGGCCCGGCGGCTCTTCCGTCGGGACAGAAGTTCGACACTCGTAATCTACGGCAAACATGGAGAATAAGATACATTTCGACCGCAGCCGGCAGCCGGAGACGGTCATTCCGGAGCGTTTGGAAGTGCCCGAAGCATGTGAATACCGTACCGCTTCGGGGGTACGCATTTATGTCCTGCCCGCTCCGGAGTACGGGGTGGTGCGCCTCAGTTTCGTCTTCCGTGCCGGCTCCTCGTGGCAGAAGGTGCCCTTCTGTGCTTCGGCTACGGTGAATAACCTTGCCGAAGGGAGCCGGGACATGACTGCGCAGCAGATAGCCGAACGGCTCGACTATTACGGCTCCTGGTTCGACGTCTCGATGGACCGCGACTGGAGCGTGGTGACGTTCGTGTGTCTGTCGAAATTTTTCGATAAGACCCTGGAGGTGGCCCGCCGCATCATGCTCGAGCCGGAATTTCCGCAGGAGGAGCTGCGCGTCTACTGCGACAAGAGCCGCCAGACGCTGGCCATCAACCGCACCAAGGTCGATTTCAATGCCCGGGAGCTTTTCGCAAAATCCCTTTACGGGGCGTCGCACCCTTACGGCATCTCTTCGCCGGCGGAGCGTTACGACGACCTTCGCCGGGAGGATGTGCGTGCCTTTTATGAGGAACGCTATACCGCGGCGGGGTGTTTCGCGGTGATGAGCGGCGATGTGGACGACATTCGCCTGCGGGCTGTGGAGGAGTTTCTGGTCGGGCTGCGTCCGGGAGAGGCGGGCGAGCGTGCCGACTTCCCGGCTCCCCGGAGCATCAGCCGTGCCGAAATGCCTTTCCCCGGGGCCGTGCAGTCGGCCGTCCGCGTGGGACGCGTGCTCTTTCCGCGCAGTCATCCCGATTTCATCGGTATGCAGGTGGTCGCCGCGGTGCTGGGCGGTTATTTCGGTTCCCGGCTCGTGCACAACCTGCGCGAAGAGCGCGGATATACCTACGGAGCCTATGCGGCGATGGTCAATTTCGACCGCAGCGGCTATTTCGCAGCGGCCACGGAGGTGGGGGCGCAGTTCACCGAAGATGCGCTCGCACAGATATTCGCCGAGATAGAGCGGCTCCGGTGCGAACCCGTCCCTGTGGAGGAGCTCGCACTGGTGAAAAATATCATGGTCGGCGAGGTAATGCGTATTCTTGACGGGCCTTTCGGCATCGCCGACGTAACCATCGAGAATATTCAGAACGGTTTCGGAAACGGTTATCTCGGTGAATTCGTCCGGCAGGTGCGGGAGACGACATCTGAACAGGTATGGGAACTTGCCCTGCGGTACCTTGCGCCCGATACCCTGACGGCCGTAGTTGTAGGCCCCGGACGCTGACGGCTGCGGTTCGAAAAAGTAGGGACACTGCCGGCCGCTGCCGGGAAGATTCCAAACCTCCATACGGTTTCGGGACCTTGATATATTAGCATCGCGTGCAGGACCTTTCTGCCGTTTTTTCGGTCGGGCCGTTTTCGGGGTGTCTTTTGCGACCGTGCAGTTTGCTCTGTCCGTCTTCCACCGGTACGGGCATCTGCCTTTTCTGTCCGCCTGTCCGGTCTGTGCGCCGGAGAAATGAAAAGCCTCCGGCGCAATTCCTGCGCCGGAGGTCCGTCTGTGAAAGGAATCTATTCCGCTTCGTACCGTGCGGCGACCGTGTGTTTGCTTACTGCACGACGTATTCGGTGATTGTCCCCGTATATGTTCCGGAAATGGTATTTTCTGCATCGTCCTTCAGGTCGAAGACCAGCGTGTAAACATCGCCTTCGCGCGAAACGGTTACCGTTCCGCCGTAAATTCCGGTGCCTTCCGTTTCCGTCCCCTCTTCGTACCGGACGAAAGAACTTGCCCCGTAGAATCCCGGACGTGTGTACTTGCCTGCCGCGACTGCCGGTATCCGGTATTGCTGTAAACCGGTTTCGGGGTCGGTAGTAGGTTCGCCGTCTACCGTATAGGTGCCGTCGGGCAGGAAGGAATAGTCGGTCGGCCGGGCATTGACGAGTTCGAGCGTCAGGAATGTGCCTGTACCCGTGAGCCAGCCCGTATTCGGATTGCGGTAGCAGGTTTCGTCGTGGATTTCCAGATGCCATGATGTCTGGGTCATTTCTTCCAGTTGGTCGGACGATACGGCAATTTTGCTGACGGCGAGGTTTTCTGCGGTCAGTTCCACGTCGTCGGTCAGCGTACTGGTGGCATCCGAGTCACTGCCGTCCTGCGTCACGTTTATCACGATGTCGGCCACGATGCCTCCCGTTTGAACCGTAATGGTTCCTGTGCGCGGCGCAGTGGAGATGTTGCGTATCGCTTCGACCGTGATGGTACCCTTTTCTTTATCCGTCGTCACGTTGAGCATGGGCGTTTCGGCCGGCTGGCCTATCTGGATGTTCCATTCGGGTATCCGGACGGTCTGCACCGAGATGACCTGCGGTTCCTTGTCGATGGCTTTGAAATGGAGTTCGGTTTTGTCTACCGTGAGCGAAGGCTGCCTGTCGCACCCTTCCTGCGTAACGGCTACGGAAACGCTTTCCACCGTTTCGTCGCTCGGACGGACGTTGATTTTGCCCGAGCGCGGCTCATCGGAGGTGTTTTCGTCTGCCGTGACAGTTACCGTATTGCCGTCGGTCTCGGCATGAAGCCAGCCTGCGGAAGTGATGTCGGCGGAAGCTTTCCAGGTGAAGTCTTCGCCCGTGACGGTCACGGTGAACGTCTGCGAAGTGCCGCCCTCCCAGCCGAAAGAGAGTTCGGACTTGTCTACGGTGATGCTGCCTGCCGAGGGAGGAGCCGTCACTCCGGCCTGACGGACGGAGATGCTGACCGGCTGCGCATTACCGTTCTTGTCCGCAATCCGCAGGGTCGCCGTGCGTTCTGCCTCTTCGGTATTGTCGGCAGCGGTGACCTTCAGGGTGCTGTCTCCGTCTTTTACGGCTGTGAGCCAAGCCGTTGCGGTTTCGTCCACGGTCGTGTCCCACTCGACGTTTACCGCAGTGATTTCCACTGTCGCAGGTTCGTTTCCCGTGGCTTCAAAGACGAGTGAGACGGGTTTCGCTTCGAGTTTGTACTCCTTTTGTGTATTTTCGGTTTTGTCGCATGCAACTGCGATAAGCGCGGCGGCTGCGAGTATTATGGCCTTTTTCATTATTCTGTTTTTTGTCGGTTGCTTATTTTACGGGACGGGGAGATACGCTGAACTGGGTGAACGAGACTCCCGTTGCCGATGTTGTCATCATTGTACCCAGCATGCGGTCGCCCGGGGCCGGGATATAGGAGATATAGCCGGTAGTGACCGTGATACCCCATCGCTCCTGAATGTAGTCGAGGCAGTTGCCCAGGTGGATGCCCGTCTCGATTTCCACAAGGAAACCGCTTGTCTGCATGGAGGTGCCTTCGGCTATGAGACCGATGCCGTCGTCAGTGGCTCCGACTGCAGTGCAGTCGGGATAGTCACGCATCACCGTGGTCGTTTCGGTTTCGGTATTGTAAAAGGCCGGATAAATCGTTCCTTTTGTTATCAGTCCGTTTTCGTCCATGCTTTCTTCCCGGTATTTGCCGGCTATCCATTTGCCGTTCGGGCTGATGTTCTGGTTTTCGGCAAAACAGTACATGCCGGCTTCTATCAGGTTGGTTTCGTATGTTCCGCCGGCACCGTCCGAGGCGTTCACGGGAGTGAGTTTGAAAATGTCCTTGCCCACGTTCTGGAGCTTTCCGTCTTTCCAGTAAATCATGCCGGTATCGGTAAATTCCCACTGGGTACCGTAAATCACCGACCCGTCGAGCGACATGCCGCGGGCCATCACCTGATTGGGTACTTTGACGCCCCGGTAATCCAGCTCGGGCATCTCGAGCAGTTCGGGTACGCCGTCGCGCCAGATGACGGGGCTGCATTTCATCGATTCGCCCCAGCAGTAGCCTACCCAGGTCCGGCCGTCTTCCGATACGGCCGATATGTTCGGAGAACTGTAGCCTGCGGGTGTTTCGGGGATGAAGTAGTCGCCATCCGCCGTGATGGCCACCGTATGGTTGTCGGGGCCGTAGATGAATGCGGTGCCCTGGTCGGTGACGGCAATCGGTTTTTCGAGGCTGAGGGGGGAGCCGTAGAGGAGCGGCCCGATTTCGGTAATCTCGCCCGTATCCAGATTATGAAAGGTCGGATACATGAAGTACGTATTGTCGGGCTGCAGAACGTGGCGTGTGCCCACGCAGTAGCGGCCGTTGGGCGACATGGCGGCTCCCATGTCGTAGGCGGCGTACATTTGGTAAACCGGCGCGTCGTTGTCGCGCTGCAGTTGGATAACCTTTATTTCCTGTACGGCTTCACCGGAGGTCAGTTCGATGCTGCTTTCACGCGGGTCGGTGTAAGATTCGTTGTTTTCTACAGTCAGCACGAACGAAGTCCGGGTTTTTTCTCCGACTTTGAGCCAGGTCGCCTGCGGAACGACGTCCCATTCTCCCGAGGCTTCGACCTCGATGGTGAGGGGAGCGTTGTCCTGTGCATGGAAGGTGCACAGGGCGGTGTTCACCCGTACATACTGGAGCTGTTGCTCCTCAACGTTGCAGCCTGCTGCAATTGCCGCTGCTGCGGCCAATACAAGTAGCTTTTTCATGAATAGGGTTTGTGTTTAAGTTAGACATAGCGGCCTTGTTTCGTGTCGGGCCGGCCGTTTCCCGTATGGTTGTCTGTTTCGTTTTCGGTTCGGGAGTGTCGTCTTTGCGTTGCCTGTTGTACTCCCGGGTACGCTTACAAATATAGTTTTATATAGCACAAAAAACAATATTTAAAACAGTTAAATTTACATAAAGTTTGAAATACCCCCCCCCGGTTAATTATGTTAAGTTTGTGTAATATTATACATTGCGTCCGGTTTATATCGAAAGTCGGCGAACGGGACGGATGGTTGTGTTGCATCGGCCGGGCGAGGTTGTATCGTTTGCCCATGTCGGCCGCACTGCGGAGAAGAGGTGTTCTTTTTGCGGATGTTCTGCGGGAACGGAAAAAAGCGTTACCTTTGGAAGAAAAACGATGCGCCAGTATCTCGAACTGCTCGATAAAATCATGAAGGAGGGAGCCGTGAAGGGCGACCGGACGGGGACGGGGACGAAGAGTATCTTCGGCTACCAGATGCGTTTCGACCTGGCCGAGGGTTTCCCACTGCTCACTACCAAGAAGCTCCATCTGCGCTCCATCATTCACGAACTGCTGTGGTTCCTCGCGGGGGATACCAATATCAAATACCTGCATGAAAACAAGGTGACCATCTGGGACGAATGGGCTTCGCCCGAAGGCGACCTGGGTCCCATCTACGGCTATCAATGGCGGAGCTGGCCCGCGCCCGACGGACGGCACATCGACCAGATAGCGGCCGTGGTTGAGTCCATCCGTACCAATCCCGATTCGCGGCGCCACATCGTGAGTGCCTGGAACGTGGCGGATATCGACCGCATGGCGCTTCCGCCCTGCCACGCCCTGTTTCAGTTCTATGTCGCGGAGGGGCGTCTTTCGTGCCAGCTTTATCAGCGCAGCGCGGATGTCTTTCTCGGCGTACCTTTCAACATCGCCTCGTATGCGCTCCTGACCATGATGATGGCGCAGGTGACCGGGCTGCGTCCGGGCGATTTCATCCATACGCTGGGCGATGCGCACATCTACCTGAACCATACCGAACAGGCTGCCGAACAACTGCGGCGCACACCCCGGCCGCTGCCCGTCATGAAGCTCAATCCGGCAGTCGATTCGATTTTCGGTTTCCGATATGAGGATTTCACACTCGAAGGATACGACCCGTATCCCTCGATAAAAGCACCGATAGCCGTATGATTTCGATAATCGTGGCCGTTGCCCGGAACGGCGTGATAGGCGGCGGCAACACGCTGTTGTGGCATATCTCCGAGGACCTGAAACGCTTCAAGGCGCTGACGACGGGGCATCCCGTCGTCATGGGCCGCAAGACTTTCGAGTCGTTGGGGCGCCCGCTGCCCAACCGAACGAATGTGGTCGTGACGCGGCAGCACATCGAGATACCCGGTTGTACGGTGGCCGGTTCGCTGGAAGAGGCGCTGGCCCTTTTCCCGGCGCAGGAGGAGGTGTTCGTTACCGGCGGCGGGCAAATCTATGCCCAGGCGCTTCCGCTGGCCGACCGCATCTATCTGACGACCGTGATGCGGGACTACGAGGGCGACACCCGTTTTCCCGATTGGAACCGCAGCGGCTGGACCGAGGTTTTCCGCGAATACCACGAGCGAGGCAAGGATTTTCCCTATCCTTTCGAATATACCGACTGGGTGCGGGAGGAGTGAGCTGTTTGGACCGGTATATCTTTGGAGATTGAGAATGTAACATGAACAACAGCCCGGACGGAATCATTCCGTCCGGGCTGTTTATGGGTATTTGTACTTATTTTCAAATAGGTTTTATCGCTGTTTAGGAATTGTTGTTACAGGGGTAATTTTGTCATCGGATATTGGCTGCGCGGTCCGTTGCGGGCCGGCGGGGAAATCGTTGCCGGATTTATGGGGAAATATTACGATATGCTCATGGAGGACGTGCGCATGCACGAAGGGATGAAGGCATGCATGAACTGCGGGGTGTGTACTGCGGTATGTCCTGCGGCCGAATTTTACAATTATGATCCGAGGCAGATTGTCAGTACCGTGCAGACGCAGGACGACGAGGCCATCGAGGCGCTCCTGCGCAGCGAGACCATCTGGTACTGCGGGGAGTGCATGTCGTGCCGTCCGCGTTGTCCGCGGGGCAATACGCCGGGGTATGTGGTGCAGGCACTGCGCAACCTTTCCCAAAAGCTCGGGTTCTTCACCGAGTCGGAGAAAGGACGGCAGCAGTTCGCGCTGAAACGGCTCATCGGCGAAAACATCCTGAGAACGGGGTACTGCATCACGCCGCGTCTGGTGAATCCCGACATGCATCCGGAGCAGGGGCCCGTGTGGAAGTGGGTGTACGACAACGACCGCGAAGTGTTCGGGCGCTTCAATCCCACCTACATGCAGGAGGGGCCGGGGGCTATGCGGCGTATCGACGAACGGTCGCTGGAGGAGCTGCGGCGCATCTTCGAGGAGACGGGCGGCATGGAGTTTTTCGACAGCATCGAGCGGTATTCGGAGAAGAAGGCGCGCGAGCTGGGGTTCGACGGCGCCGACGAGGAATACCTTAAATATACATATACGACGAACAGCAACTGCCATCACTGACGGGGGCGGCCGTCGTTAAACGTACGACAGAGATGAAAAGGAACAGTTGGCAGGAGTACCAGAAGGAGGTGGCGGACGACCGCTACTATTATCTGCGCAGTTGCATCCGGCAGAATTTCTTTCCCGGTTCCGAGAAGGCGTTCGTCCGAATACTGCGCCAGGAGCTGGGACGCGACCTGTTCGATGACCCGGTGCATACTTCGTGTACGGGTATCGGCTATCATTCCGATATCGTGCCGCTCGAAACCATCATGACCGTCGTGGCGCGGCAGTTCGCACTGGCGTCCGAGGCGGGGTACGAAAACCTCGCCGTATCGTGCATCACCTCCTTCGGTATCTACACGGAGATTCTCGAAACGTGGCAGGAGTTTCCCGAGCTGGAGGCGAAGGTCCGCGAACATTTGTTTCGGGCGACCGGACGCGAGTTCCGCAAGCCGAAAAACGTGTCGCATGCTTCGGACATCATCTTCCACCACCGCGAGGCCATCCGGCAGCGGGCCGCATACCTGCTCGTGAACCGGCGGACGGGCGAACCCCTGCGCGGGGTGGAGCACATCGGATGCCATTATGCCAAGATATTCCCGAAAGAGGGTATCGGCGGCGTGGAGTTTCCTTATGTGCTTGCCGGCATGATTGAGGCGTGGGGCGGACAGGTGGTGGATTATCCGGAGCGGCGCCACTGCTGCGGTTTTGGATTCCGCAATTACATCGTGCAGGCCAACCGCGGTTATTCGGTGGCCAATTCGCAGAAGAAGTTCGAGTCCATGGCACCCTACAAGCCCGACTTTATCGTGGCCAACTGTCCCGGATGCGCCATGTTCCTCGACCGGTGGCAGTACACCATCGCCGAAATCGAGGGGACGACCTATGGCGAGGAAGGCAAGGGGATTCCTGTGCTGACCTACGAGGAGCTGGCGGGGCTCGTGCTGGGGTACGACCCGTGGGAGCTGGGACTGCAGATGCATCAGGTGGACGTGGAACCGTTGCTTAACAAGATGGGTGTCGAGTACGACCCGGCTGCGAAATACCTGCTGCCCAACGGTAAATATATCGGCAGGCCGGAGCCTGCCATGGTAAATCTGGGGGCGGATTGACCGTCTCCGCAGTTGATTGAAACGGTAAAACAAGGAATACCTTATATGGGAAAAGAGGTCATCATCGTCGGTGGGGGAGTTGCCGGCATGCAGGCTGCCCTGTCGCTCAGGGAGCGCGGGGCGGAGCCTGTGATAATCGAGAAGGAGGAGCGGTTGGGCGGCAAGCTGACCGGGTGGCACCGGCTCTTCCCCACGTTCACCCCTGCGGAAGATGTGCTCGGACCGCTGCTCCGTCGTGTGGAGGAGGCGGGTATTCGGGTGATGACGGGAACGGAGGTCGAGGAACTCGTACCCGGCGGTGTCGCGGTGGGCGGCGGACGCCGCATTACGGGAGATGCGACGGTGATTTGTTCCGGATTCGAACTGTTCGATGCGAGGCTGAAAGAGGAGTACGGCTACGGCATCTACGACAACGTCTTCACCACGGTCGATATCGAGCGTATGCTCAACGAGGGACGTGTGGCGACGGCACAGGGCCAGGCGCCGCGCCGTATCGCCTTTCTGCACTGCGTGGGTTCGCGCGACGAAAAGGTGGGGGCACACCACTGCTCGCGGGTGTGCTGCATCACGGGTGTGAAACAGGCCATCGAAATGAAAGAGCTGTTCCCCTCTGCGGAGGTGTACAATTTCTATATGGATATTCGCATGTTCGGGCCGGGCTATGAGGAGCTGTACCGCCGGGCGCAGCTCGAATACAACATCAATTTCGTCCGGGGGCGCATTTCGGAGGCCAGCCAGACGATAGACGGCCGGGTTCAGGTGAAGGCGGAGGATACGCTCGTGGGGCGGCCGCTCAAGATGACCGTGGACATGCTCGTGCTCATTGTGGGGATGAAGGGCGGAGCGCGTAACGGTGCTTATGCACGCAGCGGGGAACTTCGCGTAGCCGAAAACGGTTTCATGCAGCCGCTCGACCCCTTCTCCGGGAACGTGCTTTCGCAGCGGGCCGATATTTTCTACGCCGGTACGGTCACCGCCCCGAAGAACATCGGCGAGAGTCTGAACGAAGGAGCCGCCGTGGCGGAGCGCGTGGCCGGATACCTTAAATTATAAGACGGATGCCACAGTTCGGTTTTTCCATATCGCAGCCCAGGGCGGTGAACCTCGACACGAACGACCTCGTGCCGGCGGAGAAAATCCTGCACGACATGCCGGAGCTGCAGACCTGCATTGCGTGCGGGTCGTGTACCGCGACCTGTACGGCGGGTAACCTGACGTCGTTCAACTTCCGCAAGGTACACACGCTCGTGCGCCGCGGCGAATACCGCGAGGCTTACGAACAAATGGACAAGTGCATGCTCTGCGGCAAATGCCGGCTGGTGTGTCCTCGCGGCATCAATACGCGGGCCGTGGTGATGAAAATCAAACGCGAACTGGGCGATTATTAGCGGGAGGCAGGTATGATGACGTATTACGACCATTTCGTTATTCCGTTCCTCGTGGGGACGGTCTTCATGTTTGCGGTCATCCTGTGGAAGTGGGGCCGGTGGCTGTGGCTGCTGCCCGGTGACGACAAACGGGCTATCGGCAGGGGAATATTCACGGCTGCAACTTTACGCGCCTTCTGGGAAGTCGTTTGCGAATCGCTGCTGCACAGGAAGATATTCCGGGTGAATCCGCTGCTCGGCTACATGCATATGAGCCTCGCTTTCGGCTGGTTCCTGCTTATTGTGGTGGGATGGGTGGAGGCTGCGGCGGTGCTTGGCGCAGGGACACCGCTACATGCCCATGTCTTCTTCCGCTACTTCGGGCCGGAGGGAGAGACGGGCTGGAACCCGTTCGCTTTTGTCATGGACCTGTTGCTGCTGGTGGTCCTCTCCGGCGTCCTGCTCGCGTGGTTCAAGCGGATGCGTTCGCGGACCATGGGAATGAAGCGGACTACGCGTCATGTGTTCGTGGACCGTGTGGCACTGACTTCGCTGTGGCTGATATTTCCGTTGCGGCTTACGGCCGAGAGTTTGACGGCGGCTATCAAACACAACGGCGGTTTCCTGACCGGTACGCTGGGCGACCTGATAGCCTCCGGGATGAGTGCTACTGCCGTCGCCGACCTCAATGCGGCGGCTTGGTGGGCCTACTCCTTCGCGCTGGCCGCATTCTTTATAGCCATGCCTTTCTCGCGCTACATGCACATCTTCACCGAGGTGCCGCTCATTTTTTTGCGCCGGTACCGGCTCCGCAGCGGCCCGAAAGAGAAGAGTTTCGATAATTTCCAGATACAGGCCTGCTCACGGTGCGGCATCTGCCTCGACCCGTGCCAGCTCCAGCGGGACCTGGGTATCGACAACGTACAGTCGGTCTATTTCCTGCGCGACAGGCGGTATGGGAAACTGACGGACGAGGTGGCGGACAACTGCCTGATGTGCGGTCTGTGCGAGGCGCGCTGTCCGGTAGGGATAGAGCTCAACATCCTGCGGCTCAACAGCCGGCAGAAGCGGGTGGATTCGCCTGCGCTGATGCGTTACGATTATCTGAAAGGGGTGGACCGCTCGTCGGGTACGGGGAAAGTGGGATATTTCGCCGGTTGTATGACGCTGCTCACTCCGGCGACGCTCCGGGCCATGGAGAAAATATTCGCCGCGGCGGGCGAGGAGGCCTGGTGGGCCGACCGCGACGGCGGTTCGTGCTGCGGGCGCCCCCTGAAGCTGTCGGGCGAAGTGACCGCCGCCGAACGGATTATGGAGCACAACAAGGAACTTTTCCGCAGGCACGGTATTACCACGCTGGTGACTTCGTGTCCGATATGCCTGAAGGTGTTCCGCGAGGATTACGGTCTGGAAGGCATCGAGGTGCTGCACCACACGGAATACATGCTCCGGCTCGTGCGGGAGGGCAGACTCGGAGTAGAGATGACTGCGACCACTTTCACCTACCACGACCCGTGCGAACTGGGGCGCGGAAGCGGTATTTACGAAGAGCCGCGGGAGTTGCTGCGCATGGCCGGCCGGTTGGCCGAACCGGTGCATAACCATGCCGAAGCGCTCTGCTGCGGGAGCAGCCTGGCCAATACGGTGATAAACGACGGTCAGCAGGCCACGATAGGGCGGTCGATGACGTCCGAACTGGAGGCCACCGGGGCGGATACAATCGTGACGGCATGTCCTCTCTGCAAGAAGGCCATCGTGCGCAGTGCGTCGGTGCGGGTGGCCGATATTTCGCAAATTGTGGCCGAACATCTGCGTCCCGCGACGGAGATTCCGGTCGGAAGCCCTTCTGCGGTCGTGGGCGGCTGTGCCGGAACGGGAGTTGGAACGGCTTCGGGTTTATAGGCTGTTGCCGATTCGATATTCGTGGACGGTAATGCATGTCCGTGTCTGCGGCGACTGCCCTCCGGGGTATGTCTTGTGACCGGTGGCCGAACCGTTCGGGGCAGTCTGTCAGGCCCGGAGGTGTCGGTGATACCTTGCCTGTAGGGAGACCGGCCCGGCAGATACGGAAATGTGCGGGATATTTCGGGAGTTATTGGGGTGAATGTCATAGTGTTGTGTCGAATGGTGCGGGCTTTGGCACCTGGAAAAGTCATGGTGGATTTGCGGAAACCGTATTTTCTTTTTATCTTTGCACCGTCAAAAAAGGAAAGCCGCCGGAAATAGGGTCCGCGGATTCCCGAATAAGCGATTCAAAGCCGTCGAGGCAGTACGATATATCGCGGGGTGGAGCAGTTGGCAGCTCGTTGGGCTCATAACCCAAAGGTCGGAGGTTCGAGTCCTCCCCCCGCTACTTAACGAGAGAAATCCATAAGGTTTCTCTCGTTTTTTTGTCGGTAAAGGGCGATAATAGAAGACCGTGCGGGAGTGTATTTTGTCGGTGCTGATGGTGGCGGCATTGTCTGATGAAGAGGCGACATGCGGAGCGAATCTCGGCGATGAACCTTGTGTGTCGTGGAGGATGTCGTGCGCGCCGGTCGGTCGGAACTGCGCCGACGGTTGCGGATACGATGTCGTTCCGCTGTCGTCGGCGGTGAGTCTCCGTGTCCTTTGGAAGGATAATGCCCGAAAGATTATCTTTTTCTCCGTTTGAAAATGTTTGTGTTCTTGTCGGATGGGAACGATGGCCGTTTTACGGTGTCTGTCGTTTGCTGTGCGGCAGGAGGTTGCCGTGTATTCGCGGCATGTTACCGGCCGGTGACGCGGACGAGGAGGGGGGAATCGAAGATGGCAGCGGGGGAGATGACCGGTTCGTCGAGGGGCGGCGTGGCGCCGTAGCGTTCGGCGAGTTTCTCCCGGACGGCCGGTGCGGAGAGGTCGAAATCTCCCAGTCGCTGCAGGTTGCCCAGTCGGATGCCCAGCGCCCGGTCGTATATTTTCCAGATGAGTTCGGAACAGTATAGCCGGTCGTCCGACCATTCGAAGGTCAGGTCGTAATCCCTGCCTGCAAACCGTGCGGCTTCCCGGCGCATCGCCGCGATGTTTCGTTCGGTGAGCAGGCTGTCCGCGCCGGCCAGCCTCTTTACGACGTAGTGGCCTCCTTTCCCTCGGGCTATCCACTGTGCGAGCGGCGTGGATTTCACGGGCTGTACGGCTTCGTAAACGAAGTAGTCGCAACCGTCGCGGTAGATGATGCCGCAGTGCGAATATTTCGAGCCGGTGGCCTCCTGGATGGCTCTGCTTTGGCCTGACAAGGAGGTCTGGAAGATGAGGTCGCCGTCACGCAGCACCTTTTCCTGCTGCATCGTTTCGACCTCCCTGCAGGCTCGTTTCTGTGCGTAGCGGGGGTTCTGTCGCAGTACACGGAATCCTGCCGCTGCAAATGCGCAGAGGAATACGGCACTCATAATGGCTGCGAAAAGGTATTTTCTGTTCATGCGGTAATCGTTGCTGGATATGATGTTAAAGATAAGCAGTTTTTTGCGGATAATGGCAGGTACGGTGCGAATTTTATGTCGCTCGGGCTCGGAGGCGCGTCGGGACGATTATTTGCGTACATTTGTCATGCAAACAATGCTATATGATGCCGGAAAAGAGACTGTCGCTTGTCATAGCCACCTACAACCGGGGTGCGAAACTCTGTACGACGCTCGATTCGCTCCTGGTGCAGACGCTGCCGCAGGAGCAGTGGGAGGTCGTCGTCGTGAACAACAACAGTACGGACGATACCGCCGCGCGGTTCGCCGATTACGTTGCCGCACATCCGCAGCTCGATGCCCGGATGGTGCTCGAAACGGAGCAGGGAGTTTCTGCCGCCCGGAACCGGGGCATTGCCGAGAGCCGGGGCGAATACATCGTGGTCATCGACGACGACGAGCGGGTGGTGCCCGAGTTCCTCGAACGCTATTACAGCCTTTTCGAATCGCATCCGGAGGTGGGAGCGGCCGGTGGACGGATACTGCCGGGATTCGAGTCGGTTCCCCCTCGCTGGATGTCGAAGTACACCGAACGGACGATTGCCGGAACGCTCGACCTCGGTGACCGGATGCGGGAGTTCCCGGAGGGAAAGTTCTTCGGGGGCGGCAACCACGGTTACAGAAGGGCGGTCGTCGGACGTTACGGTGGTTACGATACGTCGCTCGGCCGCACCGGCGGGGTATTGCTCGCCGGTGAGGAGAAAGAGTTTTACGGGCGGCTCCGGGCGGGAGGGGAACGCATCGTTTATCTTCCCGATGCCGTGATATATCATCTCGTGGAGCCGGAGCGGCTCACGCGAGGCTATTTCGTGAAACTGTGCCGGAACATCGGGCGGAGCGAGCGCCGCAGGACACGGACCGCATCGCGTACCGCTTTCGCAGGGAGGCTTGCCGCAGAGGCGGTGAAGTGGGCGGGAGCCTCGGTGCTTGCATTGGGCTTTTTGTTGCAGGGAACGCCGGCCAAAGGGGGTTACCTGCTGATAATGAGGTGGCAGATAACGGCCGGTCTGCTGGGAGCTTAGGCGGTATTTGTTCCTCTCGCATAACTTGCGTACCTTAGCAACCTATGAAACTTTTTTCTTCGTTGCGCAGGGCCGGCTGTATCAGGCTGGTGCTATTCGTGCTTCCGGTCCTTCTGACAGGAGGGGAGGGAGTTGCCGCACCGCCCGGCGGTCCGCTGGCTTTCAGAGGCTTTTCGGGAGGAATGGCGCTGCATACCGGTTGGGTAGGCGGCGGCAGTGTCCGGCTGACTACTCCTGCCGGCCGTCCGCTGCCCGTGCAGAGGGTGCGGGGAGTGCCGTTCGGTATCGGCGGCAGCATCCGCTTCCATTTCGGAGAGCATCTCCGTGTGGGTACGGAAGGGTACGGTACCTATCTCGATTACGGCAGGACGGGCAGCCGGTTCGGTATCGGCTGGGGCGGTCTGCTCGTCGACTGGCAGTGGCATGCCGGTCGGTTCCACCCCTTTGCCGGCGTGACGGTGGGCGGCGGTGTCGTGCGCAATACGACGTTCACGCATCCGGCCGGGAACGATTTCGTGACCGAGGAGGGGATGTCGTTCCGCAAATACGGTTTTACGGCGCTGGCTCCCTTCGTCGGGACGGAATTTGCGCTGACGGCCCGTATCCGCCTGATGGTGAAAGCCGACTGGCTGGTGAATGCAGGGCGTCCGCAGCCCGACTTTCCGCAGGGGCCGAGGCTCTATGTGGGCTTCATCTTTTACCACTGCGGCGAGTGACGCTGCAAGGTGATATTGACCGGCTTCCCGTTGAATATAGGTATGATTGTTATTAAAAATCCCGTTTTTTTGCTATATCTTTGCATCGGCCCGGCGACGGGCCGATGAGGTGCAATTCGAAATGATTCAAACGAATAAAATCCGGAACCTGAAACAAATCAATTCAAGGCAAACATGAAAGAGAAAAAGTTTATTACCTGTGACGGGAACTATGCGGCCGCGCATATCGCTTATATGTTCAGCGAGGTGGCTGCCATCTATCCTATCACACCTTCATCCACCATGGCCGAGTATGTGGACGAATGGGCCGCAGGGGGAAGAAAGAATATCTTCGGAGAGACCGTGAAGGTCGTGGAGATGCAGTCCGAAGCGGGTGCTGCGGGTGCGCTCCACGGTTCGCTCCAGGCCGGTGCGCTCAGTACGACCTTCACCGCATCGCAGGGTCTGCTGCTGATGATTCCCAATATGTACAAGATTTCCGGAGAACTTCTTCCGGGCGTATTCCATGTCTCGGCGCGAGCCATCGCCGCGCATGCCCTTTCCATATTCGGCGACCATCAGGACGTGATGGCTACTCGCCAGACGGGCTTCGCCATGCTCGCCACCAGCAGCGTTCAGGAGGTAATGGACCTCGCCGGCGTGGCGCATCTGGTAGCCATCAAGTCGCGCGTGCCGTTTCTGCACTTCTTCGACGGATTCCGTACGTCGCACGAGATACAGAAAATCGAGCTTATGGAGCAGGATGATCTCGCCGCTCTTCTCGACAGGGATGCGCTGGCCGGATTCCGTGCCCGTGCCCTTCGTCCGGAACACCCTGTAACGCGCGGTACCGCACAGAATCCCGACATCTACTTCCAGGCTCGCGAGGCGGCCAATCGTTTCTACGATGCCGTGCCCGATATGGTGAACGAGGCGATGCAGCAAATCAACGCCATTACGGGCCGCGACTACAAGCCGTTCACCTACTACGGTGCGCCGGATGCCGACCGAATTGTCATCGCGATGGGGTCCGTGACCGAAACGCTGAAGGAGACGGTGGATTATCTCCGTTCGCAGGGCGAGAAGGTGGGTGTCGTGACCGTGCACCTCTATCGTCCGTTCTCGGCGAAATACATGCTCGATGTCATTCCTTCGACCGTCCGGAAAATCTGCGTGCTCGACCGCACGAAGGAACCCGGCGCCGCAGGCGAGCCGCTCTACCTCGACGTAAGGGATGTTTTCTACGGCCGGACGGATGCCCCCGTTATCATCGGCGGACGTTACGGCCTTTCCTCGAAAGATACCACGCCCGCACAGATGCTGGCCGTGTTCGCCAATCTGGGCGCCGCACAGCCGAAAGACCGCTTTACGGTGGGTATCGTGGACGACGTGACCTTCACGTCGCTGCCCGTGGGCGAAGAGATTTCGCTCGCCAAGCCGGGGACGTTCGAGGCGCTTTTCTTCGGACTGGGCGCCGACGGTACGGTGGGGGCCAACAAGAACTCCATCAAGATAATCGGCGAGACGACCGACAAGTATTGCCAGGCCTATTTCAGCTATGACTCCAAGAAGTCCGGCGGCTACACTTCCTCGCACCTGCGTTTCGGCGACTGCCCCATCACTTCGCCCTATTTGGTGACCACGCCCGATTTCGTGGCCTGCCATGTGCCGTCGTACGTGGACAAATACGACGTGCTCAAGGGGCTCAAGAAGGGCGGTTCGTTCCTGCTCAACAGCCTGCAGGACGTCGATGCGATAAAGGAGTCGCTGCCCGACCACATGAAGGCGTACCTGGCCAAGAACCATATCAATTTCTACATCATCAATGCGACGAAGATAGCCGCGGAACTCGGTCTTGGCAACCGTACCAACACGATTATGCAGGCGGCCTTCTTCAAAATCGCCAACGTCATCCCCTACGAGGTGGCCGTCGAGCAGATGAAGAAGTTCATCTACAAGAGTTACGGGAAGAAGGGCGAGGATATCGTGAATATGAACTACGCCGCAGTGGACAAGGGCGGCGAAATGGTGCACAAGGTGGAGGTACCCGCCGAGTGGGCCTCGCTGAGTACGGAGAAGCCTGCGCGTGCGGCATCGTCCGCTCCCGAATTCGTACACCGTGTAGTGGAACCGATTAACGGCCTCAAGGGCGACGACCTGCCCGTGAGCACCTTCAAGGGGCGTGAGGACGGTACGTGGGACAACGGCACGGCCGCTTACGAAAAACGCGGTATCGCGGTGAGCGTTCCCGCATGGCAGTCTGAGAACTGTATCCAGTGCAACCAGTGCTCGTACGTATGCCCCCATGCCGCCATCCGTCCGTTCCTGCTGACCGCAGAGGAAGCCGCCGCCGCTCCTGCCGGCATGGCGTTGATTCAGGGTCAGGGGAATACCAAGGAATATAAGTTCCGCATACAGGTCTCCCCGCTCGATTGTACGGGTTGCAGCAACTGTGTGGATGTCTGCCCGGCGCCCAAGAAGGCGCTCCGGATGGAGCCCATCGACACCCAGCTCGGTCAGGTTGCCAACTGGGAGTATATGAACGGTAAGGTCGGTTACAAGGAGCATGTCATGGACAAGACCAAGACGGTCAAGGGGAGCCAGTTCGCCCAGCCGCTCTTCGAATTCTCCGGGGCGTGCGCCGGCTGCGGCGAAACGCCTTACATCAAGACGATTACCCAGCTCTTCGGTGACAAGATGATGGTCGCCAACGCAACGGGCTGTACTTCGATATACAGCGGTTCGGCGCCCTCTACGCCCTATTGTACCAACGCCAAGGGAGAGGGTCCCGCATGGGCCAACTCGCTCTTCGAGGATAACGCCGAATTCGGCCTCGGCATGCACGTGGCTGTCGAGAAGCTGCGCGACCGTATCGAGGAGAAGATGCGCTATGCCATGGAGAACTGCTCCTGCTGCTCGGAGGAGCTGAAGAAGACCATGGGCGAATGGATAGAGACGCGCCACAGCACGGCCCTTAACCGGGAAGTGTGCGACCGTCTCGTGCCGATGCTGGAGGCTTGCGGCTGCGATACGTGCAGGGAGCTCCTGTCGATGAAGGATAATCTCGCCAAGAAGTCGCAGTGGATTATCGGCGGCGACGGCTGGGGATACGATATCGGTTTCGGGGGTCTCGACCACGTAATCGCTTCGGGACAGGATGTCAACATCCTCGTAGTGGATACGGAGGTCTACTCCAATACGGGCGGCCAGTCTTCCAAGGCGACTCCGGTGGGTGCGGTGGCCAAGTTCGCTTCGGCGGGCAAGCGCATCCGCAAGAAAGACCTCGGAGCAATCGCCATGACCTACGGCTACGTCTATGTGGCGCAGGTTTCCATCGGAGCCAACCAGAACCAGCTGCTGCAGGTAATGCGCGAGGCGGAGGCTTACAACGGTCCGTCGCTCATCATCGCCTATGCTCCGTGTATCAACCACGGCATCAAGGGCGGCATGACACGTACGCAGACCGTAGGCAAGGAGGCCGTCGCGTGCGGTTACTGGCACCTGTGGCGTTACAATCCGGAGCTGGCCGAAAAGGGCGAGAACCCCTTCAAACTCGACTCGAAAGAGCCCGACTGGAGCAAGTTCCAGGCGTTCCTGAACAGTGAAGTACGTTATACTTCGCTGGTGAAGGCTTTTCCGGCCGAGGCACAGGAGCTTTTCGCTGCCGCCGAGGAGAACGCCAAGTGGCGTTACAACAATTACGTGCGCCTCTCCAAGATGGATTATTCCAAGTAGGAGCCGCACGATTTGAAGCAGCGGGCCGGAACCTCTTGAAGGTTCCGGCCCGCTCGTTTTGCGGCGTCTCCGGCAGGAAAGATTGGTCTGAGTCTCTCTTGCGGCGACTTTGCGGCAGCCTGTCCGCCTTGTCGTTATGCTGCATGCGGTGCAGCGTGGATACGATTCATCGTGTTGTCTGAAGGCCTGGCAGGGGGTTGCCGTGCGGTGGAAAACACACAAAAGAGCCGGCCCGTTCAAGGCCGGCTCGGCAGTATGTGACGTAATGCGTTTATTGGGCGTACAGGTCGAAAGTGCCCTCGAACGAACCGGTAACTTTGTAGTCGGCGTCGCTCGTGAAGTCGAAGGTCAGCGTGTAATTCTCTCCGTTGCGGGTCACGGTCATGGTGCCGTTTGTCAGACATACTCTGTCGGTATATTCGTCCTCTGTGAGGATTTGATACCAGCAACCGTTCGGATAGGTGGGGTCGGAATATTCCGTACCGCCGCTGAGCGTCCACGGAACAGGCTCTGTTCCATAGTCGAAATAGGCGCCTATTTCGTACGTACCGTCGGGCAGGTAGTAGATTGCATCGTCGTTGGTTTGGAGCGGTGTCGAGGCCAGGTAGATGCAGAGTTTTTCACCCGTCCCGACGTAACGGTCGAATTTGTTGAGCGAAATTCCTTCGGTCCAGAATCTCAGATCCCAATATGTGTAGGGGAGGTCCCGGTAATCGTTGTTTGGAGAAACGATGACTTTGTTATGGGAGAAGGATGCGAGTTGCACGTCTTCGGTCAGCGTGCTGAGGAATTCGGGCATTCCTTCCTGAGTGACCGGAATTTCGAACGGACCGATGCCTTCCGTTTCGGTGGTGACGATAATCGTACCTGTACGGGCTTCCGGTGCGGGATTCTTGGCGACGGAGAACTCAATGTGATTGACATTTTCCCCTTTATAAGGAATTATTGTAATCCACTCTTCCGTCTCGGAGTCGTAAGATACGCTCGCCGACCACTCGATATTTACGACCTGAAGGGTAATTTGATCATATTGCCCGTCTGTTCCTTTATAGTCGTAATGGTATCCTTCGTTAGGTTCGGCTCCGTTGTCGAGGGTGATGGAGAGCGACGGCGGTAGCACCTTGGCCTCCTGTGTCACGCGGATGGCCTTCGGGCCTGCCGACTCCGCACTCGGCGTCAGGGTGACGTTCGCCGAACGTTCCGCCGTGTCGGGGTTGTCCTGTACCGTGACGGTCAACGTCGTCTCCCCTTCGCTTCCTTCCGTCGCGGAGAGGGTTATCCACTCTTTGGCGGCCTCATCCACTGCGGCGCTCCAGGTCATCCCCTCGCCCGAAGCGGTCACTTTCACGCTCTGGCCTGCGGCACCCTCGGCCTCGAAAGTCAGCGCCGCCGGGTCCACCGTCAGCGAATAGACCTCCGGAGTCTCCGAACCGGCCTGCGTAACCGTCACGCTCACGGGTTCCAAATCATCGTTATCTTTGGCAGTTATCCGAATCGAAGCGGTACGTTTCTCGGCCGTCGGATTCTTGGTAACCGAGACCAGCAGTTTTCCGGCCGTTCCGTCGTCCACGGTAATCCAGTCGGCCGACGAGGGAACGGTATATTCCCACTCCACGCCGGTAGCTGTCACGGTAATCTCCTGCGGAGTCGTGTCCTCCGCCCCGAAGGTGAGCGATGAGGGAGAGACTTCGAGCGAAGCCGTCGTTCCTCCGTCCTCCGGCTTGCAGGCCATGGCGAGCAGACAGGCCGCCACGGCAAACAATGTCTTTTTCATAATCCGAACAGTTTTAGGTTATTTTTCCAGGGGCGGTGCGATGTACCAGTGAGTGGAGTTGCGGCCACCGGTGCTTTGCGTAGCGGAAACACCGAGCACGGCTTTTCCGTCCTGTGCGATGTATGTGATGTAGCCTGTGGGGATGGTAATACCGTATTGTTTGTTAATCCAGTCGGCCGTATCGCCCAGGTCGGTACCGGTATTGAGGTCATATACTTTGCCGACGGATACGCCGAAAGTGCCCAGGGTAATGAAGGCGATGCCGTCGTCCGTTACGAACTTGCCTCCCGATGCGCCGTAATCCTCGACGATGACGGTCTTTTCGGTCTCGGTGTTGTAGAATGCCGCATATTCTTCGGTCTCTATCTCCTGTTTGGTCTCCGGGTCGAACTCCTTGCGGTAACGGCCGGCTATCCATTTTCCCGAGGGGCTGACCTGCGTATTCCATGCCTGGCAGATGATGCCGTTCACGCAGGTGTAATCGTATTCCGTACCGTCTTCTCTTGTCCTTTTTACTGTACCTACTTCCCGGACATCTTTGCCTACCCACTGCGGCTTTTCGGTATTCGCTCCGTTGTTTTTCCAATAGAGCATGCCGAAGTCGTAGTTCTCCCACGAGGTGCCGTAGATGATTTCGCCGTTTGCGGAGATGCCGCGGGCGATTACTCCGGTTCGGAATTCATCTTCGCGAAAGTTTTTGTCCGGCATCGGCAGTTCGGTCGGTACCCCGTCGGTCCACAACAGTGGACGGTAGAGGCCTCCTTCGCTTGCTTTCTTGTCCATTCCCGCACCTATCCAATATTTTCCGTCGGCCGAAGTTGCTTCGATTTCGGGCTTGAACTGGTGTCCTGAGGGAGCTTCGGGGATAATGACCTCGCCGGTCAGGTCGATGGCTATCTGTCCTCCGTTGAGTCCGTCGTTGATGAACAGCAGTCCGTTGTCGGTGATAGCCTTAGCCTGGGTGAGATAGTACAGCGATTCGGGGAAGGGGCCGAACTGTTTCTCTTCGCCGGTTTCAAGGTCGATGATGGTGGGGGCACGCAGCCAGGAGTCATCGTCGCCGATGGTGGCCACATAACCGCCGACGTAACGTCCGCTGGGGGACATGACGGCAATTCCCTGCGAGAAGGTATTCGTGTAGCGGAACCGGGCGAACATATTGTCTTTGGCGAGTTGGATGACCTCTATCTCTTCCGAGGCCAGTCCGGCCGTTACGGAGATTGAAGTGCTCCGTTCGCTGGCAGTGTCGTTGTCTTCTACCGTGACGGTAATGGTTTTGCCGTCCGGACTTTTCTCGGCGTTCAGCCAGGAGGCGCCGGGTGCAATTTCATAGGCAGCCGGAGAGGCTTCTACCTGAATGACGAAAGGTTCGTTCCCTTCGCCCAAAAAGGTGCATGTTACCTGACTCAGGTTCACATACTGGTACTCTTCGTTGGGGGATGTCGTGCATCCGGTCAGAAATAGTCCCGCTACAAGACACGGAAAAGTACCGTTCCATAAAAGATGTTTCATCGGTAAATAGTTTTGTGTAATGAGAAAGTAGTGTTAAAAAACGGCCGTTTTAAAGTACACATGCAAATGTATATGTAAAATTCAATTATATTTATTATGTGTATGAATTTTTGCATATTTCTTGTTGGATTTTATATGGCTTTCTTTTTGTTTGAAAGTGTCGCAATATGTCGTAGAAGCGGAGTGTGCAGCGGAAATATTTGTACAATTTGAATATTGGTGTTAGATGTAATTCCTGGAGCGTCTGTTTAATTGATTTATTTTCAGGATATTGTCTGCGTGGAACGATGCATTGGAAGAATAGGTTGCAGTCCGACTACTTCTTTTGCTGTGCGATTGAAAATACAAAAAAAGAGCCGGCCCGTTAAAGGCCGGCTCGGCAGTATGTGACGTAATGCGTTTAGTTGGCGTATTGCTCGAAAGTTCCCTCGAACGAACCGGTCAGATTGTATTTCGCATCACTGATGAAGGAGAAGGTCAGCGTATAGCTGTTTCCCGTCCGTGTGACGGTCATCGTACCGCCTGTGATGCAGATTCGGTCGGGATATTCGCCGTTTTCTATTTTGTGGAACCAGCTTCCGGAAGGGAAAGTGGGATTGTAATACTCTTTCCCTCCGCTGATGGTTCGGGGCAGCGGGTCCTTGTCGTAACCGAAATTGGCTACTGCGTCGTATGTCCCTTCGGGCAGGTAATACTCTCCCTGGTCGTTGGCGGCAATGGGGTCCGATGCGACGTAGATGCAGAGCCGGTCGCCCGTTCCCGTATATTCCCTGCCGTCAAACGTGACGTCGTCACTCCAGAAGCGCATGTCCCATATCGTATAGGTTTTTTCTTGCCCCTCTTTGTAAGGCTTGACTATTACGTAGCTGTTCGTTAATGTACCGAAATCCGTATCTTCCGTTATCGTGCTGAGGAATTCGGGCTTGCCTTCCTGCCGGATGGCAATTTCAAAGGGACCGATGCCTTCGGTATCCGTGGAGATGACCAGGCGGCAGGAGCGTGGTTCGGCCTCTGCGTTTTCGGCGACCCTGAACTGTACATGGTTCTTGGTTTCGCTCTGATGGGGGAAAAGGGTTACCCAGTTCGAGGCGCCCGTATCGTAGCTGACTGTGGCATTCCAGGAGATGTTGACGGCTTCGATGTCGATTGTCGTGAGGCCGCCTTGTACATGGCCCCTGTAATCGAAGCTGAATCCTTCTTCCGGCACTTCTCCGTCCTCATACGAGATGGAGAGCGACGGCGGCAGCACCTTTGCCTCCTGCGTGACGCGGACGGCCTTCGGGCCGACCGATTCTTCGCTCGGGGTCAGGATAATGTTCGCCGAGCGCTCCGCCGTGTCGGGATTGTCCTGTACCGTGACGGTCAGCGTCGTTTCGCCTTCGGCACCCTCTTCGGCGGAAAGGTTTATCCATTCTTTCGCCGCATCTTCCACGGCGGCGCTCCAGGTTATGCCGCTGCCCGTTGCGGTCACCTTGACGCTTTGGGCCTCGGCTTTCTCGGCGGCGAAGGTAAGCGAAGCCGGGTCTACCGTCAGTGCATAGACTTCAGGATTCTCGGAACCCTGCTGGGTAACGGTAACGCTGCGGTCTTTCACGCGTTTGTTGTCGGTAGCCCTGAAGACGATGGATGCGGTGCGCGGTTCTGCCTTCGGGTTGGCGGCAACGGAAACCAGCAGTTTTCCCTCTTGCCCGTCGTCGATGGAAATCCACTCTTTACCGGCTTCGGAAAGGATGTATGTCCATTCCGTGTTTGTGGCGGTTACGGCAATCTCCTGCGGAGTCGTGTCTTCCGCACCGAAGGTGAGCGACGAGGGGGAAACTTCGAGCGAAGCCGTCGTCTCGCCCTCCTCCGGCTTGCAGGCTATGGCGAGCAGACAGGCTGCCGCGGCGAATAGTATCTTTTTCATAATTCAAGAAAGTTTTAGGTTATTTTTCTTTTTCCAGAGGCGGTGCGATATACCATTTGATGAAACTGATACCTCCGACCGAATACGATGCCGATGTACCGAATGCCATCTTGCCGTCTGCCGAAACGTAGTTGATATATCCTGTAGGGATAATGATGCCGTAGGTATCGTATGCCCAATCTGCTGTGTCGCCGAGGTCGGTTTGTGTATTCAAATCGTAGACTTTGCCGGTAGTTACGCCGAGCGTACCCAAACCGATGAATGCGATGCCGTCGTCGGTGACGAACTGTCCGCCCGATTCGCCGTAGTCCTCTACGATGATGGTCTTTTCGGTCTCGGTGTTGTAGAATGCGGCGTAGTTTTCCTGGTCAATCGGCTGTTCGGTTTCCGGGTCGAACTCCTTGCGGTAACGGCCGGCTATCCATTTTCCCGAGGGGCTGACCTGCGTATTCCATGCCTGGCAGATGATGCCGTTCACATAGGTATATTCGTATTCCCTGCCGTCCGGTCTGGTCCAGACACCGGAGACCATTTCCCGGACATCTTTGCCTACCCATTGCGGTGCATCGAAGCCATTGCCGTTCCTTTTCCAGTACAGCATGCCGAAATCGTAGTTCTCCCAGGAGGTACCGTAAGCGACTTCGCCGTTGGCGGAGATGCCGCGGGCCATGACGCCGGTTGTAAGCTCCTGCTCTCTGAATCCTTTTTCGGGCATGGGCAGCACTTCGGGTACGCCGTCCGTCCAGAGCAGCGGATGATAGAGACCGCCGAGATGACCGTTTTTGTCCATTGCGTAACCGACCCAGTATTTGCCGTCTGCAGAGGTTGCCTCTACCTTGGGTTTACCTTCGAATCCTGCAGGTACGGCTTCCGGAATGGTAATATTGCCCGAGGTGTCGATGGCTACCTGACCGCCGTGCATACCGTCATTGATAAACAGGAGTCCCTGGTCGGTGATGCAGCTCGCTTCGGTCATGTAATAAAGCGCTTCGGGAAACGGGCCGTGTTGGTAGGTTTCGCCCGTTCGGAGATCGATGATGACAGGCGAATAGAGCCACGAGTCATCCGGCGCGATGGAAGGGATAATTCCTCCGACATAATTTCCGCTCGGCGATATGACGGCACCCTGTTGGAATGTATCCAGTTTTCGAAGACGGGCGAACAGGTTGTCTGCGGCGAGCTGCGTGACGAGTATCTGCTGCGAGGCCTGACCCGCGGAAACGGTGATGCGGGCCTCCCGTTCGGTTCCGGAGGTGTTGTCCTCGACGGTGATTGTCAGGCTCTCCCCGTCCTGTCCCTTTTCGGCCGTTACCCAGGAGGCGTCCGGGGCAGCGCTCCATGCGGCGGGAGCTGTGATGACGGAGACCGTCAGGGGTTGGTTGTCCTCGCCCTGGAAGGTACATGCCACCTGACTGAGGTCGATGTAATGGAACTCTTCCTTGTCTTTGGCACATCCTGTCAGTGCCGCGGCAGCCAGAAGGGCGGCGAGGCTTTTGTGCAGATAGTTTTTGTTCATGGTTGGATGGTTTGTTAATTTTTTGCTTAAACAAATTTTCCCCGGGAAAAAAGTACTTTATGTGCGGATACAAACATAATAATAAAATAAAATTAATAATAATATATGTTGGGAAATTTGCATCTTTTGCCGCGGATGTTTCAAAGATAGTTGTGATGTTGCGGTATTTCTGTGTCCTGTTGCAGGAATATGGGAATAGGCGGGTGTCGTTGTGCAGCTTTTGACATTTCGTTATTTGCTGAGGCGGCGGTTTTTGCTGGTAAGTAATTGATAGTTTGCTGTTTATTGTTTGTTTCGGTAAGACCTGGACGAAAAACGGCCGCCCCTTAGGGGCGGCCGGAATGATGTACGCCCTGCAGGGCGTACATTGCCGGGAATCAACCTTGTACGTGAATCTCGAATTCGCCTTCAAACGTACCGGTCACGCTGTACTTGGCGTCGCTCGTGAAGTCGAACGTGATGGTATAGACCTCGCCGTTGCGCGTTACGGTGGCGGTACCTTCCGATATCAGTGCGTTTTCCGTAATGTTGGACTCTTCGACACGCGAATACCAGCTCCCCTGCGGAAAGACGTAGTTCCATGTTTCGCCGCCTCCGCGTATCTCGCCCGGGTTGAGGCTCGTACCGCCGTCGCCGAAGGCTGTGACGGTGTAAGTCCCGTCGGGAAGATAGTATTCGTTGTCGTCGTTGAGTGTGAGCGGGTCTGAGTAGAAGTAGACGCAGAGTTTCTCGCCCGTTCCGACGTAGTAGTTCGGGTAGTTCGTTTCATCGTAAGTGATGCCGTCGCTCCACAGGCGCAAATCCCAAAGGGTACTTGGTTCATTGCGGTAGTCGTTGTTGGGCGCTACCAGAGCGTAACAGTACGTCAGATTCATGCTGACATCTTCCGTGATGGTACTCAGAAAATCGGGCTTTCCCTGCTGGGATGCCTTGATTTCGAACGGGCCGATACCCTCCGCATCGGTGGTGACCGTTATGGTGGCGGTGCGTGTCTCGGGCGAATCGTTCCGGAGATTGAAGTTGATGGTGATGAGATTGACGGTTTCGCTTTCGTATTTGCTGACCTGCAGCCAGTCGTTGCCGCCCGATTCGTACTGCGTCTTCACGTCCCAGATGACGTTCACCGGCGTGACTGCGATTTGGAAGGAGGCGGAACCCTTGTAGTCGGCGACGAATCCTTCGGCCGGCAGTTCTCCTCCTTCATAGGACATCGAGAAGGAGGGGGGCAGCACCTTGGCCTCCTGCGTCACGCGGATGGCCTTCGGGCCTACCGACTCCGCACTCGGCGTCAGGGTGACGTTCGCCGAACGTTCCGCCGTGTCGGGATTGTCCTGCACCGTGACGGTCAGCGTCGTCTCCCCTTCGGTACCTTCCGTCGCAGAGAGGGTTATCCACTCTTTGGCGGCCTCATCAACCGCGGCGCTCCAGGTAATCCCCTCGCCCGAAGCGGTCACCTTCACGCTCTGGCCTGCGGCACCCTCGGCCTCGAAAGTCAGCGCCGCCGGGTCTACCGTCAGCGAATAGACCTCCGGAGTCTCCGAACCGGCCTGCGTAACGGTTACGCTCTTGGTCTTGATATCCTTGTTGTCGAGCGGTTTGATGGTGATGGATGCGGTACGTTTCTCGGCGGTCGGATTCTTGGCGACCGAGACCAGCAGTTTTCCGGCCGTTCCGTCGTCCACGGTAATCCAGTCGGCCGAGGCGGAAACGGCATATTCCCACTCCACGCCGGTGGCGGTTACGGTAATCTCCTGCGGAGTCGTATCCTCCGCCCCGAAGGTGAGCGACGAGGGGGATACTTCGAGCGATGCGGTGGTTGACTCACCGTCGGTCGGCGAGCAGGCTGCGGCGAGCAGGCAGGCCGCTGCAACGAACAATATCTTTTTCATAGTCGTTTCTGTCGTTTGCAAAGGCTGCGGCAACCTTACCGGAATGCCGCTGCCTTCAGTCATTATACACTTAATTACTTGGCTATGGGCGGTACGATGTACCAACTGACGTAGGTGACGCCGCCGGCCGATGCCATCGGCATGGAGCCGTGAACATGTTTTCCGTCGGGCGATACGTAGCTGATGAAGCCGCTTTCGGGGATAATGATGCCGTAGGTGTCATAGACCCAGTCGGCCATGCTGCCGAGGGAGGTACGGGTGTTCAGGTCGTACACCACGGCGGAGGAGACGCCCAGCGTGCCGATGCCGATGAAGGCGATGCCGTCGTCGGTCACGTACATGCCGGTGGAGTCGCTGTATTCGTCCACGATGATGGTCGTTTCGGTTTCCGTGTTGTAGAATGCGGGCGTTTGGGTGATGCTGAACGACATGCCGCCCTCGTTCGGCTCTTCGGTGCGGTAGGTGGTGGCAATCCATTTGCCGGAGGGGCTGATTTTGGTCAGTTCGGCGGTGCAGATGCAGCCGTAGACCTTATGGGTTTTGTACTCGGTGCCGTCACCCATCTGCATGGTGATTTCGGTGACTTCCCTGACGTCTTCGCCGACCCATCTCGGTTTTGCGGTGTTTTCACCGTTGTTTACCCAATAGAGCATGCCGAAGTCGGAGTTTTCCCACGAGGTGCCGTAGATGATACTGCCGTCGGCGGAGATGCCGCGGGCCATGACGCCTACCCATATCTCCTCGTCGCGGTAGTTCAGGTCGAGCATGGGAAGCTCGTGCGGTACGCCGTCAATCCAGAGCAGCGGATGGGTGAGGCCGCCGTTGCTGCCCGATTCGTTCTGGGCAAAGCCGACCCAGTATTTGCCGTCGGCCGAGGTAGCCTGTATCTCCGGACGGAACCTGTAACCGGCCGGTGCTTCGGGAATGAAGATTTCGCCCGAGGTGTCGATGGCTATCTGACCTCCGTTGTAGCCGTCGCTGATGAAGAGCAGTCCCTGGTCGGTGATGGCCATTGTCTGGTGGAGGTAATAGAGCGATTCGGGGAAGGGGCCGAATTCATAGACTTCGTCCGTTTCGGTGTCGACGATGGTCGGCGAGTACTGCCACGAATCGTCCGGTGCGATGGACGCGGTGAATCCGCCCATGTACCTTCCGCTCGGCGACATGACCGCGCCCATCTGGAAAGTTTCGAGCCTGCGGTAGCGGGCGAATTCGCTGTCGAGCGGAAGTTGGTTCACCCGAATCTGCTGCGAAGCCTGGCCCGCTTCGATGGTTATGGTGGTATTCCGTTCGGCACCGGTGCCGTTGTCGTCTACCGTGATGGTGAGCGTCCTTTCGTCCGTGCGTTCGATTTTTACCCACGTCGCGCCGGGCGTGGCCGTCCATTGGGCCGGGGAAGCCTTGACGTCGACGGCGAGCGGGGAGTTCCCTTCGCCGAGGAACGAACAGGCCACCTGGCTGAGGTTCACGTAGTGTACGTTGTCTTTCGTCTCGGTGGTGCAGCCGGTGATGAAAGCGGACGAGCATATGGCCGCCGCAATGAAGTTGAATAAAATCCTTCTCATAGATTTAGTGCGTTTTAGTGGTTATTGAATCGGATGGTATGCATTTCACTACCGTTCATAAGCAAATATACGAATGAAAATCAATAATAATTCCTGCTTGTTAGTTAATTTGCATATTAATTATTAGTGAGTGAATATTTAACCGATGCGACACAATGGTCGGAATGTGTTAATTAATTTATGAAGAATGTTGCTAATTTTTCATTTCTGCCGTGTTTCGGGGTAAAATAAAATGACAGACGGGGCAATTCTGAAAAACTGCCCCGCCTGTCATGTCGTGTGAATTCGCATCATTGCGTACGAATATCGAGCGCACCCTTGAACGAACCGGTCACCTTGTAGCCGGCATCGCTGGTGAAATCGAAGGCGATGTCATACTCTTCGCCGTTTCGGGTCACGGTTATCGTACCGCCGGTGATGCAGGCATCGCCCGTCACGGTATCGTTTTCCATGCGGATATACCAGGTACCGCTCGGGAATGTCGGGTGGGAGTAGCCCCAGCGTCCGGCCGTAATATCGCCTGGCTGGAACTCGTATGCCGTGTCGTCTTTGGTGGCGGCTACGGTATAGGTACCGTCGGGGAGGTAGTATTCGTTGTCGTCGTTCTGCTGTATCGGTTCGGTATAGAGGTAGACGCAAAGTTTGTCGCCCGTTCCGGTGAAATTCCCCACGAAATCGTATTCGATTCCCTCATCCCAAAGGATAAAGTCCCAGGCAGTTTTCGATTCGTTGCGGTAGTCGTTGTTTACGGAGGCAATTACCCGATTCCGGGTAAGCACTCCGAAATCGACATCCTCTTCGAGCGTACTGAGAAATTCGGGCTTGCCCTCCTGCGTCACGGGAATCTCGAACGGGCCGATATCTTCCACATTCGTGGTGACCACCACTCGGGCGGTACGCGGGTCGGAGGAAGTGTTCTCCCGCTTGTCGAGATTGCAGGCAATATGGATTTTGTTTACATTCTCGCTCTCAACCTTATTGGCTTCGAGCCAGCCGGAGCCGCCGGCTTCGTATTCCACTTTCACGTTCCATTCGACATTCACCGGAACCACGTCCACATCGTAGCTGGTTTCTCCCTTATAGTGAATGGTGAATCCCTCTTCGGGAATCTCTCCGCCGTTGTAGGACATCGAGAAGGAGGGGGGCAGCACCTTGGCCTCCTGCGTCACGCGGATGGCCTTCGGGCCTGCCGACTCCACGCTCGGTGTCAGGGTGACGTTCGCAGAACGTTCCGCCGTGTCGGGATTGTCCTGCACCGTGACGGTCAGCGTCGTCTCCCCTTCGGTACCTTCCGTCGCAGAGAGGGTTATCCACTCTTTGGCGGCGTCCTCCACTGCGGCGCTCCAGGTAATCCCCTCGCCCGAAGCGGTCACCTTCACGCTCTGGCCTGCGGCACCCTCGGCCTCGAAAGTCAGCGCCGCCGGGTCCACCGTCAGCGAATAGACCTCCGGAGTCTCCGAACCGGCCTGCGTGACGGTTACGCTCTTGGCCTTCACGTCGTCGTTGTTCACGGGCTTGACGGCGATGGATGCGGTACGCTTCTCGGCCGTCGGATTCTTGGCTACCGAAACCAGCAGTTTTCCGGCCGTTCCGTCGTCTACAGTAATCCAGTCGGCCGACGAGGGAACGGTATATTCCCATTCCACGCCGGTAGTGGTCACGGTAATCTCCTGCGGAGTCGTATCCTCCGCACCGAAGGTGAGCGACGAGGGGGATACTTCGAGCGATGCGGTGGTTGACTCACCGTCGGTCGGCGAGCAGGCTGCGGCAAGCAGGCAGGCCGCAGCAACGATACCCGTAATAAAGATTTTTTTCATGGCGTTGGTAGTTTTTCTGGTTAGCGAGGGAGAAAGCTTTTTCGGAGCTTGAATCCTTCATAAACAAATATAGCAAAAAAATAATTAATAATTTGAGTATGTCGGTAAATTTACATATTTGGCGATGAAAGATGTAAATGTAACATTGGTGCTATGTATGCTTTCACGGCTTCGCAAGGGAACATATATTACGCAAAACCGGATTGCTATTCAGCAATCCGGTTTTGCGTAAATAATCGTATAGCAGGGACTATTGAGCATGAATATTATCGAATACTCCTTCGTATTTTCCTGTTACTTTATACCCGGCGTCGCTGATGAAATCGAATATAATATCGTATGTCTCTCCGCTGCGGGCCACGGTCATCGTACCTTCCTTGATGCAGGCATCGCCCGTTGCGACATCGTTTTCCATACGGATGTACCAGGCGCCGCTCGGGAACTGCGGGTGGGAGTAGCCCCAGACTCCGCCTTCTATCTCTCCGGCTGCGAAGTCGTGCCCTTCCGTTTCGGGGCCGGGTACTACGGTATAGGTACCGTCGGGAATGTAGTATTCGTTATCGTCGTTCTGCTGTATGACATCGGTATAGAGTTTGAAGGTTAATTTGTCGCCTGTTCCGGTGAAGTTTCCCACGTTGTCGTATTCAACCCCTTCATTCCAAAGAATCAAGTCCCAATAGGTGCAGTCATTCTGTCTGGTTTCATTGTTGGGCGCAACGATTATTCTGCCTTTCGTGAGCACTCCGAAATCGACATCCTCTTCGAGCGTGCTGAGGAATTCGGGCTTGCCCTCCTGCGTCACGGGAATCTCGAACGGGCCGATATCTTCCACATTCGTGGTGACCACCACTCGGGCGGTACGCGGGTCGGAGGAAGTGTTCTCCGAATTGAAGATACTGACGCCGATATTGATGCGATTGACTGCATCCCCTTCGATTTTTTCCGCCTGTAACCAATCGGAGCCTCCCTCGTCGTATTCCGTTTTTACGTTCCATTCGATATTGACGGGAACAACATCGATACTGTATTTGTTTTGCCCCTTATAATCAATGATAAATCCCTCCTCCGGTACGTCGCCGTCGTTGTAGGACATCGAGAAAGAGGGGGGCAGCACCTTGGCCTCCTGCGTCACGCGGATGGCCTTCGGGCCTGCCGACTCCATACTCGGCGTCAGGGTGACGTTCGCTACGCGCTGTACGGTTTCGGGATTGTCCTGTACGGTGACGGTCAGCGTCGTCTCCCCCTCGGTACCTTCCGTCGTCGAAAGGGTTATCCACTCTTTGGCGGCCTCATCAACCGCGGCGCTCCAGGTCATCCCCTCGCCCGAAGCGGTCACCTTCACGCTCTGGCCTGCGGCACCCTCGGCCTCGAAAGTCAGTGCCGCCGGGTCTACCGTCAGCGAATAGACCTCCGGAGTCTCCGAACCGGCCTGCGTGACGGTTACGCTCTTGGCCTTCACGTCGTCGTTGTTCACGGGCTTGACGGCGATGGATGCGGTACGCTTCTCGGCGGTCGGGTTTTTGACTACCGAAACCAGCAGTTTTCCGGCCGTTCCGTTGTCCACGGTAATCCAGTCGGCCGACGAGGGAACGGTATATTCCCACTCCACGCCGGTAGCGGTCACGGTAATCTCCTGCGGAGTCGTATCCTCCGCCCCGAAGGTGAGCGACGAGGGGGATACTTCGAGCGATGCGGTGGTTGACTCACCGTCGGTCGGCGAGCAGGCTGCGGCGAGCAGGCAGGCCGCTGCAACGAACAATATCTTTTTCATAGTTATCATTTAAGTTAAGTTACTTATTTCGCGAGGGGCGGTGCGATATACCAGTTGATGAAGGATACGCCCATTGCCGAAGATTCGGCCTTGGTGCCGAGCACGAACCGGCCGTCTGGGGAAATGTAGTTGATGTAACCGGCCGGAATGATAATGCCGTATTTGTCGTACACCCAATCCTGCGTGTCGCCCAGGTCGGTGCCCGTATTCAGGTCGTACACCTTGCCCGAGGAGATGCCCAGCGTGCCGATGCCGATGAAGGCGATGCCGTCATCGGTGACGTGTACGCCGACCGATTCGCCATAATCCTCCACGATAACGGTCGTTTCAGTCTCCGTATTGAAGAAAGCGGCTTTTTGTGTCGTGACTATCGAAATCCGGTCATCGGCGGGCGTTTCGGTGCGGTACGAGCTGGCAATCCATTTGCCGTTGGGGCTGATTTTGGTGAGCTGTGCCTGGCAGATGAGACCGTTTACCAGATGCGTCGTATATTCGGTACCGTCGCTCATCTTCATGGTCTCTTCCCAGACCTCTTTGACGTCATGGCCCACCCACTTGGGGGCTGCCGTGCTGGTACCGTTATTAATCCAGTAGAGCATGCCGAAATCGGAGTTTTCCCACGAAGTGCCGTAGATGATTTCGCCGTTTGCGGAGATGCCGCGGGCCATGCCGCCGTACCATGCCTCTTCGTTACGGTAGTTGAGTTCCGGCCAGGGCAATTCGTGCGGTACGCCGTCTATCCACAGCAGCGCTTTTTGCGGGGCCGGGTCTTCGAAAAGTTTGCCTTTCATACCGAAACCTACCCAATATTTACCGTCGGCCGACGTGCCTTGTATTTGCGGTTTGTTCGTGAAACCTGCCGGTGCTTCCGGAATGAAGATATTGCCGGTGAGGTCGATGGCTATCTGGCCGCCATGGAAGCCGTCGCTGATGAAGAGCAGACCTTGGTCGGTGATGGCCATGGTTTGCGTCAGGTAATGGAGCGATTCCGGATAGGGACCGAATTCATAGACTTCGCCGGTCTCCAGGTCCACGATGGTCGGGGAGTACTGCCAGGAGTCGTCCGGTGCGATGGAAGCGGTGAAACCGCCGGCATACTTGCCGCTGGGCGACATGGCAGCCCCCATCTGGAAGGTATCCAGCTTGCGGTACCGTGCGATGGCGCTGTCCTTCGGAAGCTGGTTTACCGTAATCGTCTGCAAGGCCTCTCCTGCGGCGATGGTGACGGTGGTACTGCGTTCCGCACCGGTGTCGTTGTCATCGACGGTCAGGATGAGTACCTTGCCGTCTTCGCTCTGCGTCGCTTTCACCCATGTGGCGCCGGGCGTGGCTTCGTATGCAGCGGGCGAGGCCTTGACGGTGATTTCGAGCGGCTGGTTGCCCTCGCCGAGGAACGAGCACGACACCTGGCTCAGATTGACATAGTGGAACGTCTCTTCCGTTTTTGTACATCCTGACAGACAAGATAGCAGCAACGTCGCTGCGGCGATTCCCGTAGTGAAGAGTCTTTTCATGGTTGAAGTAGTTTTATTAGTGTATAGGTTCATATCGGCTACGGCCCTGCCGGGCTATAGTCTTTAGTAGCAAATATATTAATAAAAATAAATAATAATTATGTATGTTTTTAAATTTACATATTTCTTGTTTTTGAGTAAAATTGTAACATTGGCGGTTTTCGTTTCCTCTCTGAAGGTGATGGGAAGGGCAAGTCGGGCGCGGGTGAGATGCGGAGGGCCGTCGGTACCGTTTCTTTGCGGAAGGGCACGCATTCGAGGGGAGATGCGTCCGCGAACGGCATGAAAAAAGCCGCGGCCAGGGAAAAGGCCGCGGCTTTTGCTCTCAGGGCGGGTTACAGCACCGTTACCATACGTTCACCCGTTTTTCGGGTGCGAGGTACATCGCATCGCCTTCGGTGATGTCGAATGCGGTGTAGAAATCGTCGATGTTGCGGAGCGTTACGTTCACCCTGTTCTTACCCAGCGAGTGCGGGTCTATCTTGGTCAGACGCAGTATCTCCTCCGGACGGATGTTCTGTGCCCATACCGTAGCGTAGGAGATATAGAAACGCTGGGCATCGGTATAGCCGTCTATCGGTTCGGGGCGCTCCTTGCCTTCGAGGCTGTTCTCGTAAGCCATGCGGGATACGAGCAGGCCGCCCTGGTCTGCGATGTTCTCGCCGAGGGTGTAGCTGCCGTTCGCATAGACGCCCGGAGCCACCTCCACTGCGTTGAACTGCTCTACGAGGATGTCGGTGCGTTCCTTGAAACGTGCGGCGTCTTCTGCCGTCCACCAGTCGTTCAGGTTGCCGTCCTTGTCGTAATTGCGGCCCTGGTCGTCGAAGCCGTGCGTCATTTCATGGCCGATGACTACGCCTATCGCACCGTAGTTGACTGCGTCGTCGGCATCCGGGTTGAAGAACGGAGGCTGAAGAATGGCGGCCGGGAAGCAAATCTCGTTGGTCGTCGGGTTGTAGTAGGCGTTCACGGTCTGCGGGCTCATGAGCCATTTGTCCTTATCGACCGGTTTGCCGACCTGCGAGAGCATGTAGTCCATCTCGAAGATGTTCGAGCGGCGCACGTTCGCCCAGTACGAATCGTCCTTGATGTCGAGGGCGGAATAGTCGCGCCATGTGTCCGGATAACCTATCTTCACACGGAAAGCGGCGAGTTTCTCCTGTGCGCGGGCTTTCGTTTCGTCGCTCATCCACGGCAGCGCCTCGATTCTTTCGCTGAGAGCCGTTTGCAGGTTGCCTACCATTTCGAGCATTTTCTCTTTCGACGATGCGGGGAAGTATTTCTCTACGTAGAGCTGGCCGAGCGCTTCGGAAAGGGCGCCGTCTGTCGTGTTGAGCGCGCGTTTCCAGCGCGGCTGCAACTCTTCGCGGCCCGACATCGCGCGGCCGAAGAAGTCGAAGTTGGCGTTCACGAAATCGTCGCTGAGGTAGGGAGCGGCCGCGCTGATAAGGTTATACTCCAGATAGAGCTTCTGCTCGTCGAGCGTGACGTCCTTCATGGCCTTGGCCAGGTCGTTGAAGAACCCCGTTTGTTTTACTACGATATTTTCGGCAACCGGCACTCCGAACGTGTCGAAATAGATGTTCCAGTCGAGCAGTCCGTTGGAGTTCACCCATTCCGTGCCGGTCATCTTGTTGTAGTTTTTATGGGAATCGCGGAGTACTTCGCGGCTGTAGGATGCGTCCGCTATCTTGTCCTCTATCTTCAGTACGGCCTTTACCGCTTCGTCGGCCTGCTCGGCGCTGTATCCCACCAGCGTGAAGAGCGTGCGGATGTACTCCTTGTAAGCATCCTTTATCTCTTTGGATTCTTCCGACAGGTAGTAGTCGCGGTCGCCCATGCCGAGGCCGGACTGGTAGAGGGCGGGAATGTTCATGGTGCTGTTCTTCTCGTCGGCATCCACGAAGGTGACGAAATAGGGGAAGATGCCCTCGCGGTGCAGCGTGGCAATCATCGCCGCGAGTTCCTTGTCATTCTTGATGGCAGCAATCCGAGCCAGCTCCTCGCGTATCGGTTCGGCGCCCTGGGCGTTGAGCGTCACGCTGTCCATTCCCAACTGGTAGAGGGTGGTTATCTTCTGGGGTATCCCTCCCTGCGTCTGGTCCATGGAGGCGGCCTCGTTCACTATCGTGCGTATCTGGTCGAGACTCGTATCGCCGAGCCGGTCGAAGATGCCGTAGCGCGAATACTGTGCCTGGAGCGGGTTGTTCTTCATCCAGCCGCCGTTGGCGAACTGATAGAAGTCCGTGCCGGGTTTTACCGAGAGGTCCATGTTGGTCGGGTCGAGTGCCGGTACGGATGCGCTCTTTTTCTCGTTGCCGCAGCCTGTCAGTCCGGCGATGCCGGCTATCAGCAGAGCGGATGCAATCATTGCTTTTCTCATATTTTAAACGTTTATCGATTTGTGTGTTTCGCTTTTCACGCAAAGGTAGGCGAAAATGTGATAGATTGTTATTGCGCGGGTCCATATTTTGGCCTGCAGGGGCTTCGGAAGGGCATTTCGGGCGGCGGATTATTTCGGGCGGGCACCGAAATGGCCGTCGCTCTCCCGTCGGCGCGAATCGAGTTTGACGGCGACGAAAAAGAGGAGCGTGAAGGCAAACAGCGACGACCCGCCATAGCTGAAGAGCGGCAGGGGAATGCCTATCACGGGCATGAGGCCGATGGTCATGCCTACATTAACGAGTACGTGGAAAAGGAAGATGGAGGCCACTCCGTAGCAATAGACCCGGCCGAACGCCTCCTGCTGTCTCTCTCCCATACGGATGAGACGCAGGATGAGCCAGCAGAAGAGCCCCAGTACGACGGCCGAGCCGACGAAGCCCCACTCCTCGCCCACGGTGCAGAAGATGAAGTCGGTGCTCTGTTCCGGAACGAAGTCGTATTTGGTCTGCGTTCCCTGCAGGTATCCTTTCCCGAAGAAACCTCCGGAGCCTATCGCTATTTTGGACTGATTGACATTGTATCCCCACTCCTGCGGGTCGCTTTCCACGCCGAGCAGGTTCAGGATACGTTTCTGCTGATGGAGCTGCATATGGTCGAAAACAGTGTCCACGACCTGGGTGAAGGCAACCGAACCGACGAACATTCCGATGCATATCAGAACGTTCTTCAGTTTCGCCCGCCAGGCATAGATGCCGACCGCAATGAGCGAGAGGCCCGCGGCGGCGAGCAGGCATCCGTAGAAGCCGGCCTCTCCCCGGGTGAGCAGGGCGGCCGCCAGATAGATGACGGCCGAGACGAGCGCCACGGCGGCCAGATACCGCACCTTGTCCCGCCATCCTCCGTTCATGAACCCTTCGATGAGGGTACAGATAACGATGACCGCCGCGAGCAGCGTCGCAGGGTTCCAGAGGAAGGAGAAGACGAAGAGGAAGACCACCATCCCCAGTGCGACGTAAACCCACGAATTGAAACCTTCGCGGTAGAAGACGATGAGAAAAGAGGCGAACACGATGGCCGAACCGGCGTCGTTCTGGAGCAGGATGACGGCCATGGGGGCCGCCAGCAGGAGCACTGCGAACAGCCGGCTCCGCCAGTCGGCCATGGAAAAGCTGTAGGAGCTCATGTAACGAGCGAGGGCGAGTGCCGTCGTAAATTTGGCGAACTCGGCGGGTTGCACGGAGAATCCGCCGAGGCGGAGCCACGATTTCGCGCCGTTGACCTCCGTGCCGATGAAGAGCGTTGCCAGCAGTACCGCGAGCATGAGGATGTAGGAGGGGTAGGCGAGGATGTGGTAGTAGATTTCGTCAATCAGCATGATGACCACCGCTGCAAGTACGCTGACGCCCATCCATATCAACTGGGAACCGTAACGGGAGTCCATGGAAAATCCTGCCCGGGCTGCATCGTCGAACACTGCGGCATAGATGTTCAGCCAGCCGAGGAGCATCAGCGAAAAGAATATCGCCACCGAACCCCAGTCGATGCCGTTGCGGGCCATGCGGTTGTTAGTGCTGCTGCCTGTCATAGTAGGGATAGGATATGGTCGTGTTCTTCACGTACTCTTTGAGGGCCGGCCTCGATATGCTGTCGGTCAGGTATTGTTCCACGATGAGGCTCGCTATCGGAGCGGCAATCGTACCGCCGAAACCGCCGTTCTCCACATAGACCGACACCGCTATTCGGGGATTGTCCATGGGAGCGAAGCAGAGGAACGTCGAGTGGTCTTCGCCGTGGGGATTCTGGGCCGTCCCCGTCTTGCCGCAGATGTCCAGCCCCGGGACGTAGGCACGACGGCCCGTCCCGCCGTCCGCATGCACCGCGTCGTACATCCCTTTGACAATATGGTCGAAATGGCGGCTCTCCACCTTCGTATAGTGTCTGTCGTAGAAGCGGGAGTCGACGGAGTCCCTTCCATCGATGTGTCTGACGATGTGCGGCGTGTAGTAGTAGCCCCGGTTGGCGAGTATCGCCGCGAGGTTGGCCATCTGCAGCGGCGTGCAGCCGAGCTCTCCCTGTCCGATGGAGAGAGAGATGACCGTCAACGAGTTCCAGCTTCCGCGGTATATCCTGTCGTAGGTCTCCCGTGTAGGAACGAATCCGGAAAGCTCTCCGGATAGGTCGCTGTCGAGACTGCGTCCGAAACCGAAACTCTCCACGTAGTCGTCCCACACTTCGAGGGCCTGTTTCGGGCTGTCGTAGCGGTTGTTGTCCAGCACGGCGCGGAACGCATAGCAGAAATAGGCGTTGCACGACATCTGAACCGCCTGCCGGAGGTTGACCGGCGAGTAGTGGTTGTGGCACTTCACGCCCTTGCCGATGGTGTATCCGCCGTGGCAGGGATATTTCCGGGAGGGGGTGACGACCCCTTCCTGCAGGGCGATGAGACCGTTGACGAGCTTGAATGTCGAGCCGGGCGGATAGCGCGACATGACGCCTCGGTTGAAAAGCGGCCGGCGCGGATTGGCGAGCAGTTTCATGTAATTGTTGCCCCGGTCGCGGCCGACCAGTTCGTCGGGGTCGTAGCCCGGACTGCTGACCATAACGAGAATTTCTCCCGTTGCAGGCTCTATGGCGATGATGCTGCCCACCTTGCCCTCCATCAACTCTTCGCCGAGTGCCTGCAGACGGGCATCGAGCGATGTGGTGATGGCCGTACCGGGTATCGCTTGCAGGTCGGCCGCGCCGTCCATGTATGGGCCCTTTTCGATGCCGTGCACGTCCACGATGCTTACTTTCATCCCCTTTTCGCCGCGCAGCACCTCTTCGTAGGTGCGTTCTATGCCCGACATGCCGCGATAATCGCCGGTCTGATAGTAATCGTCGCGGGCTATCGTCGCCGCGTCCACCTCGCTGATATAACCGAGCAGGTTGCCCGCCATCTTGCGTGGATAGGAGCGCATGGTCCGGTAGACGGTATAGAAACCGGAGAATTCTCCTTCGTCGAAAAGTAGTTTGGCCTCAAGGCTCATCTGTTTGACGATGACCGAGGGGCGGCGACGCGAGTATCGGGCGGCCTTGTCGAGCTCGGATTTCAGCTTTTCGGGCGTAACGCCCGCGATGCGGGCCAGGGCGAGCGTGTCGAACTCGCCTACATCGCGCGGAATGGCCATCAGGTCGTAGGAGGCTATGCTGCGTACGAGCAGTTCGCCGTTGCGGTCGTACACCTCGCCGCGTGGCGGGTGCTGCACCTCTTTCCGCAGCACGTTGTTCTGGGCGGCCCTTTTGTATGAATCGTCGAGTACCTGTATCTGGAAAAGACGCAGGAGCAGGATGGCGAAGGCCACGATAACGAATAAGGAGATTATTTTCGCCCTGCGGTTCATCTGTTTTATTCTCTCTGTGCCGCTGCCGCGCACGGCATACGGTTTCTGATATTCTGTTCTCTTTCGTCCGGTTTCCGTATCATGTCTGGGAGCCGTGCGACCTGCCGGTCGGCAGGAGGCTGGCGGCGAACCAGACCAGAAGCGTGGTCGTTACGGTGCTGCCTGCTATTCTCAGTAAAGTGAATCCGAAGTATTTGAAGGTCATCGCTTCGAAAAGAAAGAAGACCGTACAGTGTACGGCGAGGGTCGCCGCCGCATAACGCAGCCATTTCGTGCGTCCCGTGTTGAGCGGCAACGGCATGAAACCCTCCCGGGCCGCATCCTTGCCGACGGTCAGGCTGAACAGTGCAGGGCGCAGGAATCCCGTAGCCGTGGCGGCTATGGTGTTGAGGCCGGCCATGCCCGACAGGAGATCGACCGACAAGCCGAGCGCGAAACTCAATATCAATAGCAGTGCTCTGTCGATATTCGCCGGCAACAGGATGATGCATCCGGCATACACCAGCGGATAGAGGTACGGCGATACGGTCAGGTTGTCGAACAGGAACACCTGCAGCAACACCGATACGATGAATATGAGTCCGTATTCCGCTATTTTGTGCATACCCTTTCGTTATTTCTTTTTTTTGTCGGCATCGGAGAAGTGTTCTCCCGCGAGGGTTTCGAGCTCTTCGTAGTCTGTGTATTTCACGAGCAGCACGTCGGACAGTGCGTTCATCTTCGCGCCGAGCCGTATCTTTATCACATGGTATATTCCGTCCGGCGATTCGCTCACGGAGGCTACCGTACCGATGAAACAGTCGGGCGGGAACCGCAGCGAATAGGCCGACAGTACCGTGTCTCCCCGTTTGACATCCGCGTAACGGGGGATGTCTACCATGGTCATCTCCCGCGGGTCGGTGCCGTCCCAATAGACCGAACCGAAATATTCGCTGCCCTTGAGGCGGCCACCTATGCTGAAACTGCCGTTGAGTACCGACATGCAGACTGCGTAATGGTCGGAGTGCCTGCGGACATAACCAGCGACGGCACCTTCCGGCGACAATACCGCCATGTTCTCTTCGATGCCGTCGGCGGTACCTTTATCTATCACGAAAAAGTTGTCCTGCCGCGCGATGGAGTTGCTGACGACCTTTGCAGTTCCGAAGAGATATTTCATTCCGTCCGTCCGGGCGGCCAGTGTATCGCCTGCGGGTATGGCGGCATGTAGTCTGGTCTCGGCTTCGGCGAGGCGTTCGAGCAGCACGGCGTTTTCGCGCCGCAGCGAAAAGTAGTCTCCCGCCGAGGCGAAGAAGCCCTCTATTCCCCCGGTCACCCGTGCGGCGCCGGCGAGCAGCGTGGCGCGGGTATAGCTGGTCGAATTGGCGTAATAGCTTATCGCCCCTGCTTCGAGCAATACGAAGAGGAATACCGCATAGTACCGTTTGAAAAAGCGTACGAGCCTGTACATCTTGGCCTGTTAAAGTGGCGCCTGCCGTTTCGGGAATGCGGCAGGCGTCGTGACTCTTCACTGGTGGAGTGTGGGGCGGCCGTGCCGTTTCCGTTCCGTCGGCCAGCGCCTGTCATTTCATGAGGAACGAGAACTGGTTGATGTTCTTCAGCGCGATTCCCGTACCGCGTACTACGGCGCGCAGCGGGTCTTCCGCGATGTTGAAATGGATGCCGTTCTTGGACGAGAAGCGTTTGTCGAGCCCCTTGATGAGGGCGCCGCCGCCGGCGAGGTAGATGCCGCTCTTCACGATGTCGGCATAGAGTTCCGGCGGAACCATCTCCAAGACCTTCATGATGGCTGCGTCTATCTTGAGGAGCGATTTCTCCAGCGCGTAGGCTATCTCCGTGTACGACAGGGTAACCGTCGTGGGGAGCGCCGTGAGGATGTTCGGGCCCGTTATCACGTAGTCGTCCGGAGCCTCTTCGAGTTCGGGTACGGCAGCGCCTATTGCCATCTTGATATTCTCCGCGGTGCGTTCGCCCACCCGGATGTTGTGCTGCTGGCGGATGTAGTTCTGGATTTCTTCGGTAAATACGTCTCCCGCCACGTCGATACTCTCGCTGCATACGATACCGCCCAGCGATATGCACGCTATCTCGGTCGTACCGCCGCCGATGTCGATGACCATGTGCCCTTCGGGTGCCTCCACGTTGAGGCCGGCACCGAGTGCGGCCGCCATCGGTTCGTATATCATGTACACCTCGCGGCCGCCGGCGTGTTCGGCCGATTCGCGGACGGTACGTATCTCTACGTTGGTCGAACCCGACGGGATACAAATCACCATCCGCAGCGACGGGCTGAAGAGGTGGCCGCTCATCTTGACCTTTTTTATCATGCCCCGCAGCATCAGTTCGGCCGCATTGAAATCAGCTATCACTCCGTCTTTGAGCGGTCGGATAGTCCGTATGTTCTGGTGTGTCTTGCCGTGCATCTGCTGGGCCTGCTCGCCGATGGCTACCACCTTGCCGGTGTGTATGTCCATGGCGATGATGGAGGGTTCGTCCACGACGACTTTGCCGTTATATAGAATAAGGGTATTGGCGGTTCCCAGGTCTATTGCCAACTCCTGTGTCAATGAAAATAGTCCCATTTGTCCGGTCTTTGTATTGTATTCCCTGCCTGATTTTACCGATTGGCATCTGATTCCCCAATCAATTTACAAATATACTAATCTTTTTCTTTCACCGGGGCGCGAAATGCCGTAATCGCTGTCCGGTCGTTAAAATAGGCTGCGGATACCGGTCGGAACGGGGGCGTGGACGGGGAATTTACAGGATGCCTTTTCCGCAGCGATACCAGGTCAGGGCAGCCCTTTCGAGCTCCTGCATGAAGACCTCCTTGCCATCGCAGTAGCCTTCGATATCGTCGGGAAACCGCCGGGCCAGGGACTTTTTCAGCTCTCCGTAGCGGTGTGCCGTCGCAGGGTGTGCGCGCAGATAATCCCTGACGGCGAGGTGTCGTTCGATGTCGCGGACATTGTTCCGGCCGAAGATGTGTACCTGGTGTGTCCTTTCGTCGCCGCCTTTGCGGTAGTAACGCCGGCCGGGAATGCCGAATTCGCCCATGCATTCGTAACCCAGCACCTCGAACGAGGCGTCGAACCGGTCGATGGCCTCTATACTTCTGACCGTCGGCATGATGTCGATGACGGGTTTGGCCGCGAGGCCCGGTACGGATGTACTGCCGATGTGGTAGATGGCCACGAGTTCGTTGCCGAGAATGCGTGCAATCGTCGCCGCCTCATGTTCGTAGGCGGCCGGCCATTCGGGATTGTAGGGTACGACGCGGATGTTCATCTGAGTTCGTTCTGTGTCGGACGTATGTCCTCCGGCGGGCAGCCCTTTTTCGGCGGGTGCCGTGGACGGAGGTTGGTTGTAGAGGTAGCGGTTTTCGCGGAAGGTGTGCTGTTGTCCGAAATGCTCTCCGGTTTTGGGGAACTCCTTGTCCGACGGTCGGCCGGAACGGCGGGTTGTAGCCGGGATTACTGCCCCTCGTCTTCGAGGCAGGAGGCCAGCGCCGCTGCAAGCGCTTCATATCGGTTCGGGCGCGGCAGGTCGGGACAGACGATTTCTCCCGAGGGGGCGAGCAGAATGTATCGGGGTATCGTGATATTCCTGTTTTGATAGACCTTTTGGGTGATGTCTTCCAGCAGGGATTGACCGGCCCGGATGTGCCACCCGGCGAGCGCATGTTTTTCGACGGCCTTCGTCCATCTGTCGGCTGTCTCCGGTTTGTCTATCGAAATATATACCAGTTGCAGGTTGTCGTACCGGGCGGTTATTTCGTGCAGTTGTTCGGTAAACCGGAACTGCTGTCGGCAGGGGATGCACCAGCTCGCCCAAAGGTCTATCAGGCAGTAGCGGCCGCAGAGGCCGGGCAGCGAGACTATCTCGGCGAGGGTTTCGATTTCGTCCGTGACGTAACGGATTTCTCCGTCGTCTCGTGCGTGTTCCGTTGCTCGCCCTTTGCGCTGCCGTTCGAGCGAGGCGATGATGGCGGCGGATTCGGAACCGGGCGTCAGCGTGAATTCCCGGAGGGCATGGTGGAAAGGCTGGAACGCCCCGTCGACGGTGCCGAATAGTTTGATGGTCGTCTCCTTTTCGGCCGCGAGGAAGATGCGTGCCGGTTGGCCCTTGCATGTACCGGCTGCGAGAAGCAGCGCCAGGCAGGCAGCGAAGATTGATGTTCTCATAAGAAAACGGGCGGTGATACGTTTTGGTTACATGCTGCAAATGTATCCGTTCCGTTGTCGGAAAGCAACAGAATAGAGCGATATTTGTATTCTCCCGGGCGGGAATATCCGACATCTCGTGGATATTTGGTCCGATTGTGGCAAATAAACGTTAAATTGCAGTGCGTATGCCGGTCGTTTGCGGGAAGTGCGGGGCCGGGGCCCGTTTCCTGTCGGCGGCATCTGTTTTGCACCGTCGTTCGGTCCGCATGGCCGCAGCGGCATGCGGACCGAACGACGGATTGGAACGGACATGTAAAGAGTGATGATATGTTGAGGTTCGATTATGGAATGGCGGCGGCCGGTGTTCCGGTTTCCGCCATCGAAGCGCTCGGCCGGCGTGCCGGGGAGTGCAACCGGATGCTGGAAGAGGGTACCGGCGCCGGTGCCGATTTTCTGGGGTGGGTTTCGTTGCCCTCTTCGGTGACGGAGACGGAGCTGCGCCGGGTGAAGGATGCGGCGGAAAAGTTGCGTGCCGTGGCGGATGTGGTTGTCGTGGTAGGCATAGGCGGTTCGTATCTCGGTGCACGGGCGGTGCTCGAAGCGCTCGGCAATCCGTTCGCCTGTCTGCGGCGGGAACGTTCGGGGCCGGATGTGGTCTTTGCCGGACAGAATATCAGCGAAGATTATCTGTATGATTTGCTGGAAGCCTTGCAGGGGCGTTCGGTCGGGGTAATCGTCATCTCCAAGTCGGGGACGACCACCGAACCGGCGATAGCCTTCCGTATCCTTCGCGGCGAGCTCGAAAGACGTTACGGAAAGGCCGGGGCGCGGGAGCGCATCGTCGCGGTGACGGACCGTTCCAGAGGAGCCTTGAAAGGACTGGCCGACCGGGAGGGGTATGCGACCTTCGTTATCCCGGACGATGTGGGGGGGCGTTATTCCGTCCTGACCCCCGTGGGGCTGCTGCCGCTGGCTGCGGCGGGTATCGACATCGGTGCATTGGTCGCCGGGGCCCGGGAGATGGAGGCGGCGACGGCTGCCGGCGTGCCGTTCGGAAGGAACCCGGCGGAGCAGTATGCGGCGGCACGCAACGTGCTTTACGGAGCCGGATACAGGGTGGAGATACTCGGCAGTTACGAACCGTCGCTCCATTATGTCGGGGAGTGGTGGAAGCAGCTGTTCGGCGAGAGCGAGGGCAAGGAGGGGAAGGGTATCTTCCCGGCTTCCGTTACCCTGACCGCCGACCTGCACTCCATGGGACAATATATTCAGGATGGAGAGAGAATGTTGTTCGAGACGGTCGTTTCGGTCGCTTCGCCGCTTCACGAGTTGCGGATAGGGACCGGCGGAGACGAGGACGGACTCGGCTTTCTGGCCGGCCGGCGTTTGAGCGAGGTGAACCGCATGGCCGAAGCGGGCGTTGCCCTGGCCCATTGCGACGGTGGGGTGCCCAACCTGCGGGTGGACATCGACCGGGTAGATGCCTATGGTGTCGGAGGACTGCTCTATTTCTTCGAGCGGGCTTGCGGAATAAGCGGTTACCTGCTCGGTGTCAATCCGTTCGACCAGCCGGGCGTGGAGGCTTATAAGAGGAATATGTATGCCTTGCTCGACAAGCCGGGTTACGAAAAGGAGGGGCGTCGGCTCCGCGAACGGTTGAAAGAGCGGTAGTCTCTTTTTTCCGGATATCGGATTGATAAGGGCGTATCTGCGGGTTTCCGTCCCGCTACCGATACGCCTTTATCAATCCGGCATTTTGCTTTCAGGATTTTCCTGCTCGGCGGCATTTGTGCGGTACCGTCTTCTCAATGCTGTTTTGCGGCATCTTCTTTTCCTGTTTCGTCTTTTTCTGTGTCCGTTCGTCCCGGCCTCTTCTGGCCGGCTCCCTTTTCGGTACTCTCTTTCCCTGTATCGGCTGCCGTGCCCGGAAGGAACCGTCGAAGGATGTTCGCCGCTCCGTTCCGGATACATGTGTCCTGTGTTGTTGATAAAAAGTAAAATTTGTTTTTCTAAATGTAAAATATATTTTACATTTGCAGTGTAGTGTTGTATGTACCTGTACAAGTACGGGAAGAAAGTATTATCTAAAATTGATGTTTGTTATGAAAAAGGATTTCTTGTTTCCGCATGCGTGGCGGGTACCGGGATGGATACTGACCGCCCTGTTCGGTGCGGCCGGTCTTGCGTGGAGTATCGATTTTGTTGTATGGTATACGCCGGACGGTAAAATGCGGCAGGTCTCGGACCTGTTGGGAGGATGGATAGACGAGGTCATCGTCATCGGACTGATGGCCGGACTGTTGCTGGTCGCCTTTTCGCGCGAGCGCGACGAGGATGAATATACGACGCGTTTACGGGCTTCGTCGCTCGTGTGGGCCGTATTGGCCGACAGTCTTTTCGTGCTTCTTGCGACCTGTTTCCTGTATGAATTCGCCTACCTTTACGCTCTTTTCCTGCAGCTTTTTCTGCTGCTCGTACTGTACATCGTCAAATTCAGGACAGCGGTATGGCGGGCGAAACGGGAGGCCCGGAAGACAGGTATCTGATGTTTAAGGCAGTTGAAAGAGAGTTGAAGGAGATGAAAAACAGCATTAAAGTGCAGAGGGCCATGCACGACATGACCCAGCAGGAGCTTGCCGACCGGGTGGGAGTGAGCCGACAGACCATCAATGCGGTCGAACTCGGCAAGTACGTTCCGTCGGCCGTCCTCGCCATGAAGGTTGCGGCGGCGTTCGGACGGCGCGTGGAGGAGGTCTTCACGCTCGAAGAGGAGGATTGAGGCGCCCCGTACAGGTTGCCGGACGGTCATCGGGAAAACCTTCGGTCTGCTTTGGGACGGTCGGGAACGGGACATGCCGCATCTGAAAGTGCGGCATGTCCCGTCGTGTGTTGATTGCCGGCGAATTGCCGGGGTTGGCGGATTCGGGTTATTGTACATGTAGGTCTAAAATACCTTCGAACGAACCGGTCACTTTATAGCCGGCGTCGCTGGTGAAATCGAAGGCGATGTCATACTCTTCGCCGTTCCGGGTCACGGTTATCGTACCACCGGTGATGCAGGCATCGCCCGTCACGGTATCGTTTTCCATGCGGATGTATCAGGTGCCGCTCGGAAACTTCGGGTGGGAGAATCCTGCACGGCCGCACATGATATCTCGTGAAACGAATTGGTATGCACTATCTTCTATGTCTGCCGTAGTGACTGTATAAGTACCCTCCGGAAGGATGTAAATGTTGTCGTCATTTTTTTCTATGGGGTCTGTGTATAATTTCATGTGGAGGCGATTGCCAGTGCCGATAAACATTTGCGACGAGGTCAACGTAATGCCTTCATCCCACAATTTCAACTCCCACAGTGTGTATGGTTGATGCCTCAACTCGTCATTCGGATAGACAGCTATTCGGCTTTGGGTGAGCACTCCGAAATCGACATCCTCTTCAAGCGTACTGAGAAATTCGGGCTTGCCCTCCTGCGTCACGGGAATCTCGAACGGGCCGATACCTTCGACGTCAGTAGTGACAATCACGCGCGCTGTCCGCGGAGCGGAGTTCTCATTTTTTTTGTCGTTGGCATTGATGCTAATATTATGGATACCACTGTCTTCGTCTTTGAAGGGGTTTACTGTTAACCAATCTTTTTCTTTTTCGTTATCGTATGAGACCCGGACATTCCAATCGAGATTGACAGGAACGACATTGATTGTATAACGTTTTCGGCCGAGATAGTCGATAACGAACCCCTCCTCCGGTACGTCGCCGTCGTTGTAAGTCATCGTCAGCGACGGGGGCAGCACCTTGGCCTCCTGCGTCACGCGGATGGCCTTCGGGCCTACCGACTCCGCACTCGGCGTCAGGGTGACGTTCGCCGAACGTTCCGCCGTGTCGGGGTTGTCCTGCACCGTGACGGTCAGCGTCGTCTCCCCTTCGGTACCTTCCGTCGCAGAGAGGGTTATCCACTCTTTGGCGGCCTCATCAACCGCGGCGCTCCAGGTCATCCCCTCGCCCGAAGCGGTCACCTTCACGCTCTGGCCTGCGGCACCCTCGGCCTCGAAAGTCAGTGCCGCCGGGTCTACCGTCAGTGAATAGACCTCCGGAGTCTCAGAACCGGCCTGCGTAACCGTCACGCTCACGGGTTCCAAGTCATCGTTATCTTTGGCAGTTATCCGAATCGAAGCGGTACGTTTCTCGGCCGTCGGATTCTTGGCGACCGAGACCAGCAGTTTTCCGGCCGTCCCGTCGTCCACGGTAATCCAGTCGGCCGACGAAGGAACGGCATATTCCCACTCCACGCCGGTGGCGGTCACGGTAATCTCCTGCGGAGTCGTATCCTCTGCCCCGAAAGTAAGCGACTTGGGCGACACCTCGAGGGAAGCGGTCTCTCCGCCCCCGTCCTGCGGCGTACATGCGGCGGCGAGCAGACAGGCCGCCGCGATGAATAATAGCTTTTTCATAGTTGTATGTATTTAGGTTAGTGTAGTTATTCCTCGAGGGGCGGTGCGATGTACCACCAAAAGAAATTTACTCCGGATGCAGATGCCAATGGCGAAAATCCGAGTACACATGAACCGTCGGGTGTTATACGGCTGATGTTTCCGTCCGGGACGATGATTCCGTAATTGTTTTTTATCCAATCGGCCATGTCGCCGAGGTCGGTACCCGTATTCAAATCGTAAACGACAGATGATGTGGAGGCATATGTACCGATAGCGATGAAGGCGATGCCGTCGTCGGTGACATACATTCCCATGGATTCGCCGTAATCTTCTACGATAGTCGTCGTTTCTGTTTCCGTATTATAGAAGGCAGCTTTTTGTATTTTTTTGATTGCCTGCTTGTTTTCGCTTATTTCTTCGGTACGGTAAGTGCTGGCTATCCATTTTCCGGAGGGACTTATTTTCGTGGCGGTTGCATCGCAGATGAGACCGTCGGCAATATGGGTTTCGTAGGTTGTTCCGTCCGGACGTTCGAGTACGACAGGGGTTACTTTTCGTACATCTTCGCCTACCCATTTCGGTTTTCCTGTATTTTCGCCGTTGTTTACCCAATAGAGCATGCCGAAATCGGAGTTCTCCCACGAGGTGCCGTAGATGATTTCGCCGTTTGCGGAGATGCCGCGGGCCATGACGCCGACCCAGATTTCTTCATCGCGGAAATTTTTATCGGGTATGGGCAGTTCGTGCGGTACACCGTCAATCCAGAGCAATGGCTTGTACAAATATTCCAATCCATATCCTTCTTTTGCGTAACCTACCCAATACCGACCGTCTGCGGAAGTCTCTGAAATCGTTGGTTTACACTCGAACCCGCTTGGTGCTGCGGGAACAGTGATATTGCCGGTGAGGTCGATGGCTATCTGCCCGCCGTTATAACCGTCATCAATAAAAAGTAGCCCCTGATCGGTAATGCAGGATGTATTGGTAAAATAGTACAGTGCTTCAGGGAAAGGACCGAATTCGTAAACTTCGCCTGTTTTGAGGTCTATGATGGTTGGCGAACGAAGCCAGGAATCATCGGCGGCCAGAGAGGGGACATAACCGCCGATGTACCTACCGTTGGGAGACATGACGCCCCCGCTCGAAAAATTCAGCATCCTTCTGTAACGGGCGAATTCGTTTTCGGTGGGAAGTTGGTTGATTATAATCTCCTGTGAAGCCTGTCCGGCTGTTACGACGATGACGGTGTTTCTTTCCGTACCCGTATTGTTGTCCTCCACGGTTAGCGTGAGAGTTGTTCCGTTTTCGCTCTTTTCTGCCTTTACCCAGGTAGCCCCCGGCGAGGCTTCATATGCTGTGGGCGAAGTTTTGACGGTGATTTCGAGCGGTTGATTATCCGTGCCGAGGAAAGTACATGCAATCTGGCTGAGGTTTACGTAGTGGTACTCCTCTTGGTCGGTCGTACATCCTGTCAGCGCTGCGAGAACCAGAAGTCCTGCCATGCTTTTGTAAAATGGTTTTCTGTTCATGTTTGGATGGTTTTTTAGGTTTTTTGTCTGTACAAGGCCCCGGGGAAGTGTTTTTATGTACGGATACAAACATAATAATAAAATAAAATGAATAATAACACATGTTGTGAAATTTGCATATTTCTTTTTTGATGTTCCATGCATGTTCGGGTTGTAGATTGTCACGGCAGCGTGTTGCATGTATAAGGGGAGATATTCCTTGCAGCGTGTTATTTTTAACGGCGGGATTGATGAGATGAGCGGATTCTTTGTATTTATTTTATTGATTTATATATTTTGTGTGGTGGTTTGTTGCCGGGGAGAAAGAGGGGGCGGGAGAGGCTCCTGTGGGGTACATGTAAAATGATGACGTATTGTGCCGTGGTTGAATGGGAACTGACGGATGGCGGCGGTGTGGGGCTGGTATCGCCGGGGCACTGCGGCGGGCCGTTTTTTTGTCGTACCTGCCTTTTTCGGCCGCGGGTGCAGGTACTTTCGCGGCTGAACCGTTTCCGTTCTACGGAACAGCGGCAGCCCTGTCGGGACTGCCGCTGTCTTTCTGGCCGTGCAGGCACGGATTATTGCAGGGGAGGGGCGATGTACCAGTCGTCGAAGCCGCTGCCGAGCGCGTTCACGGACGTACCGAATATGTATCGGCCGTCTGCCGATATGTATTCGATGACGCCTCCCGGAATGATGATACCGTAATTCTCGGCGACCCAGTCCGCCATGTTGCCCAGGTCGGTACCCGTGTTGAGGTCGTAAACTTTGCCCTCGGTGATGAACATCGTGCCGATGCCGATGAAGGCGATGCCGTCGTCGGTGACGTGCATGCCCGTGGCTTCACCGTAATCCTCCACTACGGTGGTCGTTTCGGTTTCGGTGTTGTAGAATGCGGGCCGCTGGACGTATGCTATGAAGCCGTCGCTGCCCACCTCTTCTTTCCGGTAGGTGGTGGCAATCCATTTGCCGGATGGACTGACTTTCGTAATCTCGGCCGTACAGATGCAGCCGTCCACGAGGTTGTATTCATACTCGCCCATCCAATCCTCGACGATGACCGGAGTGAGCCGGCGTATGTCGTCGCCTACCCATCTGGGCTCTTCGACGGTCGTGCCGTTGTTTTTCCAGTAGAGCATGCCGCAATCGTCGTTTTCCCACGAGGTTCCGTAGATGATTTCACCGTTTGCGGAGATGCCGTGGGCCAGGACACCTGCCCAGAACTCTTCGTTACGGTAATTCAAGGCCGGCATCGGGAGTTCGGCGACTGTGCCCTCCGTCCACAGCAGCGGTTTGAACATGCCGGCCTGAATGTATCCCACCCAATATTTCCCGTCGGACGATGTTTGCGAGACCTCGGGTTTGTTCGTGTATCCGGCCGCTTCCGGAATGAAGATATTGCCGGTAAGGTCGATGGCTATCTGGCCGCCGTTCTGGCCGTCGCTGATGAAGAGCAGTCCCTGGTCGGTGATGGCGTTTGCCTGGGATAAAGCATACAGCGACTGCGGATAAGGGCCGAACTCATGCTTCTCGCCTGTTTCCGTGTCGATGATGATGGGCGTGAAGTACCACATGTCGTTTTCGTCTACTTGCTCTGAGAACCCGCCCACGTATTTGCCGCTGGGCGACATGGCACCGCCCATTGACGAGAACGTATCCAGTTTGCGGTAGCGTGCAATCCGGTTGTCGCGGGTGAGCTGCTGTACGGTGATTTCCCGGGAGGCGCTTCCGGCCGTGACGGTGATGACCGTGCTCCTTTCGGCACCGGTGTCGTTGTCCGCTACCGTCAGGATGAGAGTGTTGTCCTCTTCGCTCTTTTCCGCTTTCACCCAGGTGTCGCCGGGGGTGATTTCGTATGCTGCGGGCGAAGTTTCGACGGTAATGGCCAGCGGGGTGTTGCCGTCACCGTCGAACGAGCAGGCCACCTGGCTGAGTTTTACGTAATGGAACGTCTCTTCCGTTTTCACGCATCCCGACAGGGAGGATAACAAGAACATCGCAGCTGCGATACCGCCTGATAAGATTCTTTTCATGGCTTGTCAGTTAATGGTTAATTTAATCGTTTCGGCGGCGGTCTTTGGGCGGACCGTCGTCTGTTTCAGACAAACATAGTAATTATATATAAATAAGTCAATAATATATATAGTTGTTGTGAAATTTACGTATTTCTGCGTCATTGCTATGAATATCACAAAATGAAGGACGATTTCCCTTTCCGGTCTTCCTTGGCCGGAAAGGGGAGCCGTGCGGAGAGGCCGGGTATCGGAGGTCGGAAAAGTGAAGTGTCGGGGGAGAAAGTGGAATAGAGAAATAGAAGGGATTGGCGGTTGCGGCATGGATAGCCATAAAAAGAGCAACCGGCCGCGAGCGGTCGGTTGCCTTCGATTTTTGGTGCCGGCCTCGGAAAGGCCGGCGGTTATCCGATAGGTATGTTACTTTGCTACGGGGGGAGCGATGTACCAGTTGATGAAGCTGACCCCACCTGCCGAAGATTCGGCCTTGGTGCCGAGCACGAACCGGCCGTCTGCGGAAACGTAGTTGATGTAACCGGCCGGGATGATGATGCCGTAGTTGTCATATACCCACTCCTGCGTGCTGCCCAGGTCGGTGCCCGTATTCAGGTCGTACACCGCACCCGACGAAATGCCCAGCGTACCGATGCCGATAAAGCCGATACCGTCGTCGGTCACGTGTACGCCGACCGATTCGCCGTAGTCGCTGACGATGGTCGTCGTCTCGGTCTCGGTGTTGTAGAAAGCGGCCGTCTGCGTCGTGACTATCGAAAGCCGGTCTTCTGCAGGTGTTTCAGTGCGGTACGAGCTGGCAATCCATTTGCCGTTGGGGCTGATTTTGGTGAGCTGTGCCTGGCAGATGAGACCGTTTACCAGATGCGTCGTATATTCGGTACCGTCGCTGTTCTTCATGGTCTCTTCCCATACTTCGCGCACGTCTTCGCCGACCCATTTCGGTTTTTCGGTATTCGCACCGTTGTTTACCCAATAGAGCATGCCGAAGTCCCAGTTCTCCCACGAGGTACCGTAGATGATTTCGCCGTTTGCGGAGATGCCGCGGGCCATGCCGCCGTACCACGGCTCCTCGTCACGGTAGTTGAGGTCGGGCCAGGGAAGTTCGGTCGGAACGCCGTCCGTCCACAGCAGCGCCTTGCACGGCGTTTCGTCCTCGAATGCTTTGCCTTTCATACCGAAACCTACCCAATATTTGCCGTCGGCCGAAGTACCCTGGATGTCGGGTTTACTGGTGAAGCCGGCCGGTGCCTCCGGAATGAAGATATTGCCGGTGAGGTCGATGGCTATCTGGCCGCCGTTCGACCCGTCGCTGATGAAGAGCAGACCCTGGTCGGTGATGGCCATGGTTTGCGTCAGGTAATAGAGCGATTCGGGGAAGGGGCCGAACTCATAGACTTCGCCGGTCTCCAGGTCCACGATGGTCGGGGAGTACTGCCAGGAGTCGTCCGCTGCGATGGAAGCGGTGAAACCGCCGGCATACTTGCCGCTGGGCGACATGGCAGCCCCCATCTGGAAGGTGTCCAGCTTGCGGAAACGGGCGAATTCGTTGTCCTTGGCGAGCTGGTTCACGCGTATCTCCTGCGAAGCCTGGTCGGCTACGATGGCGATGGTGGTGCTGCGTTCGGCACCGGTGTCGTTGTCATCGACGGTCACGGTGAGCGTCCGGTCGTCCGTGCGCTCCACCTTTACCCACGTTGCCCCGGGAGTGGCTTCCCACGTAGCCGGGGAGGCCTTCACCTCGATGACCAGCGGCTGATTCCCTTCACCCAGGAACGAGCACGACACCTGGCTCAGATTGACGTACTGAAGAGTCTCTTCCGTTCCGGTAGTACAGCCTGTCAGTACGGCTGCCGCGACGGAAAGAGCTGCGATGAGTTTTGCAGAAAAAAGTCTTTTCATAAATGTTACTTAGTTGTTTGATAGGTTATGTGTAACTCGGACGGCAAAGCCTGTCCAACAAATTCCTGTACAAAGCTAACGATAAAATATATATGTAAAATGGGGGTGTTAATAAATTTGCATATTCATTCTTTTTGGATATTTGCATAACAAGGGGCCGCTTTTTATGGCCGCATTGTGCTTAAATTGCTTCCGGATTCCGACGGATGTTTTTATTTTATCCGATGCCGTATTTCCGGGCGGCGAAGCACCGTTCAGTGCGTATATATGTCGTCCGGAGTGTTTGCATCGCTCCGCGGAGCTGTATTTTCTGCCGTTCGTTTTCGGCGTGGACGGATTATTATTTGCTGTGGACGGTTCATTCATAGAACGCGGAAGATGCCCGGCGGAGTATGTCGTCGGTACTTTTCGCCGCTCCGGGAATCTGTCCGGCGGGACGGACGGCCTCGGACTTGCTGCCGGGAAGGCGTACAGACAGGGCGGGCCGTCCATTGAGGACGGCCCGCCCTGTCTGTGGTGTATGCTACTGTTATTTCAGGGCGGCATGGGCGGCAGCCAGCCATGCGATGGGCACCCGGAACGGCGAGCAGGATACGTAGTTGAGGCCCGCGAAGTGGCAGAACTCCACGGAAGCGGGGTCGCCGCCGTGTTCGCCGCAGATGCCGCACTTGAGCTGCGGTTTCACATCGCGGCCCTTGAAGACGCCCGTTTTGACGAGCTGTCCCACACCGTTCTGGTCGAGCGTCTGGAACGGGTCGGCCTTGATGAGCCCTTTGTCGAGGTAGACGGGCAGGAACTTGCCGATGTCATCGCGCGAGAATCCGAGCGTCATCTGCGTGAGGTCGTTCGTGCCGAACGAGAAGAAATCGGCTACCTCGGCTATCTGGTCGGCAGTCACGGCCGCACGCGGTATCTCTATCATCGTTCCCACCATGTACTCCATCTTGTCATTGCGTTCGGCGAAGACCTCTTCGGCGACATGTTCGATGATATCCCGCTGGTAGCGGAGCTCCTTGTGGTTGCCCACCAGCGGCACCATGATTTCCACCTTGACCGGAATGCCGCGTTTTTCGACGTTCATGGCCGCCTCGATGATGGCGCGTGCCTGCATCTCGGTGATTTCCGGATAGGTGTTGCCCAGGCGGCATCCGCGGTGGCCGAGCATCGGGTTCACTTCGTGGAGCGCATCGACGCGCGCCTTGATTTTGTCGTAGCTGACATTCATCTCCGCTGCCATTTCGCGCTGGCCCTTCTCGTCCTGCGGAACGAATTCGTGCAACGGCGGGTCGAGCAGGCGGACGGTGACGGGATAGCCGTTCATCACCTCGAAGAGCGCTTCGAAGTCGCCGCGCTGCATCGGCAGCAGCTTGGCGAGCGCCACGCGGCGGCCGGCTTCGTCATCGGCGAGAATCATCTCGCGCATGGCCTTGATACGGGTATTTTCGAAAAACATGTGTTCCGTGCGGCAGAGACCGATACCCTCCGCACCGAAAGAGAATGCCGTCCGGGCGTCGCCGGGGGTGTCGGCGTTGGCGCGTACCCTCATTACCGAATACTTCTTGGCCAGGCCGAGGAGTTTGGTGAAATCGTCGTTAAGTTCGGCGGCCTTGGTCGCTACCTGGCCGAGATAGACTTCGCCCGTCGAGCCGTTCAGGGAAATCCAGTCGCCCTCCCGGATGAGGGTGTCGCCTATGCGGATGGTCCGGGCTTTATAGTCTATGATGAGCTCTCCGGCTCCCGATACGCAGCATTTGCCCATGCCGCGGGCCACTACGGCCGCGTGCGAGGTCATGCCTCCGCGGGTCGTCAGGATACCCTCCGCCGCATTCATGCCGCTGAGGTCTTCGGGCGAGGTTTCGATGCGCACGAGGATGACTTTCCGGCCGTCGCGGTTCCACTTGGCGGCGTCCTCGGCGAAAAAGACCACTTCGCCGGTCGCTGCGCCGGGCGAGGCGGGAAGACCCTTGGTGAGTACCTTGGCATTTTTCATCGCCGTGGCGTCGAATACGGGATGGAGCAGTTCGTCGAGCTTGGCCGGTTCGCATCGGAGTACGGCCGTCTTTTCGTCGATGAGCCCTTCGGCGAGCATGTCCATCGCTATCTTGAGCATGGCCGCGCCGGTACGTTTGCCGTTACGCGTCTGGAGCATCCACAGTTTGCCGTCCTGTATGGTGAACTCGAGGTCCTGCATGTCGGTGAAGTAGCGCTCCAGATGCTCCTGTATGTCGAACAACTCCTTGTAGGCGGCGGGCATCGCCTCCTCCAGGGAGGGGTATTTGGCCTTGCGCTCCTCTTCGCTTACCCCCTGTGCGGCGGCCCAGCGGCGCGAACCTTCGAGGGTTATCTGCTGCGGGGTGCGGATACCGGCCACGACATCCTCTCCTTGTGCGTTGATGAGGTATTCGCCGTTGAAGATGTTTTCGCCGGTCGCTGCGTCGCGGGTGAAGGCTACGCCGGTCGCCGACCGGTCGCCCATGTTCCCGAAGACCATCGCCTGTACGTTGACTGCGGTACCCCATTCGGCCGGGATGTTGTTGAGTTTGCGGTAGAGAATGGCGCGTTCGTTCATCCAGCTCTGGAACACGGCCATGATGGCGCCCCAGAGCTGCTCCCACGGGTTGGTGGGGAAATCGGCTCCCGTGCGCTCCTTGACGGCCGCCTTGAACTTCACGACCAGTTCCCTGAGGTCGTCGGTGGAGAGCTCCGTGTCGAGCCTGACGCCGCGCTCCTTCTTCATCTCGTCGATGATGACCTCGAACGGGTCTTCGTCCTCTTTGCTCTGCGGTTTCATGCCGAGCACCACGTCGCCGTACATCTGTACGAAACGGCGGTAGGAGTCCCATGCGAAACGGTCGTTGCCCGTACGCTTGGCAAGTGCCTTCACGGCGGTGTCATTGAGCCCGAGGTTCAGAATGGTATCCATCATGCCCGGCATGGAGGCACGGGCTCCCGAACGTACCGAGACCAGCAGCGGCATGGTGTCGCTGCCGAACGTCATGCCCGTCTGTTTCTCTATGCCTTTAATCGCTTTCTCCACTTCGGGACGTATCATTTCGACCACGGCGTCGCGTCCCTTCTCGTAATATTCCGTACATACTTCGGTGGTGATGGTGAATCCGGGGGGGACGGGGATTCCCACGAGGTTCATCTCCGCCAGGTTGGCGCCTTTGCCGCCGAGCAGTTCCCGCATCTTGCCGTTGCCTTCGGCCTGCTTGTTGCCGAACGTGTAGACTCTCTTGACTGTTGACATAGGATTTTAGTTATTTATCTGTTTACAACTGAAGTGACATTTTTAACCGTGTTTTCCGGTTTCTTCCCCGCGGAATGCACAGAGGGGTGCAAGGGGACGCGAAGATACTAAATTTTTAACCCATCTGCAAAATTATCTGCTTAAAATAACAAATACCGGGAGGTGGTCGCTGTATCCTCCCAAATATCGTGCCCCGGAAAAGGTTCTGAAAGGATATCCGCGCCTTTCCCGGGAAGGGGTGTCCGCCCCGTCTCCGGTGAGCAGGTATTTCCTTACGAATACCCCGGCCTGCGTAATATGCAGTCCTTTATCCCCCGCAAGGGATTCCGATACGAGGATGTTGTCGTACAGTAGCCATTGGCCGTTCCAGCAGTATGAGCCGAATCCGCCGCGGGCACATTCATGGAGCGCGTTGCGGAACTTCCCTTCTGCGTATGCTCCGTTCCGCCCGCGGCCGAAGGCTTTCCGGAATGCCGGTTCGTGCAGCTCTCCGTTGAAATCGCCCATGACCAGAAGCCGTTCGCATCCGGCCTTGCACAGGAGCGAATCGGCCACAGCCGCGAGCCGGACGGCCGCACGGGTACGGTAGGATTTGTCGTTGAATTTCGAGGGGAGGTGACACACCAGCAGGCCCGTTTCGTGTCCTATCAGGTCGCCCCGGACGAAGAGGAATTCGCGCGAGGTGCCGGAGGGTATCTGGCTTACCTCCGAAGGGAAGAACTTGTCGCCTTTGTAGAGCAGCGCGATGTCGATGCCGCGCCGGTCGGAAGTGGTGCGGTGGATGAAGTTGTAGTCGTCTGCCAGCGTGGCTGTCAAATCGCGTACTGCCCTTTCGCTCTCCACTTCGGCGAGAGCCACGATATCGAAGCCCGCGTCGTCTATCGTCCGTGCGATGCGGGAAAGTTTCGTCCGGTAGCGTTCCGCGTCCCAGCGATAGCGGCCGGAAGGGGTGAAATCGCTGTCGTTGCGGAACGGACTGGAGATGGTGTCGAACAGATTCTCGACGTTGTAGAAGGCTGCCGATACCTTTCTGTGCTGGGCCGCGGCATCCTCCTGCGACAGGAGAGCGGAAGCCGACAGGAAAAGGAAAAAGAAGAGATGCGGCGCAGCGGCAGAAACCCGGCGCGTTCGCGCCTTGTCGGGTCTGCCGTTGCGGGTATGCTCTCCCCTGTGTTGCATCGTCCTGCGATTTTATCTCCTAAATATAGTGATTTTTCGCGGAACGGCAGCGGCGGCAAGACGGTTTCCGATAAAAAAGTTACGGACGGCCCCTGTTCCGTGCCGTCCGTCGGCGGGTATGCGAAAGGAGTGTCGGAATATCCCGGATTATGTCGTAATTTTGCAATCGTATGGAGAATGGCAAGACAAGGGTTGTGGTGGGGCTCTCCGGCGGGGTGGATTCGTCGGTGGCCGCCTACCTGCTGAAGGAGCAGGGGTACGATGTAGTGGGGCTTTTCATGCGTAACTGGCACGATACCGCCGGAACGCTCGAGGGCGACTGTCCCTGGTACGACGACCAGGTCTTCGCCGAGCTGGTGGCCAGACGGCTCGACATCCCTTTCCATTTCGTGGACCTCAGCGAACAGTACCGGGCCCGTGTGGTGGATTACATGTTCGCCGAGTACGGCCGCGGACGTACCCCGAATCCGGACGTACTCTGTAACCGGGAGATAAAGTTCGATGCGTTTCTCGAAGAGGCGTTGAAGCTCGGCGCCGACTACGTCGCTACGGGACACTACTGCCGCCGCCGCGACGAGGAGGTCGGCGGAAGGGTATATCACCGGCTGCTGGCGGGTTCCGACCCCAACAAGGACCAGAGCTATTTTTTGTGTCAGCTCTCGCAGGCGCAGCTTGCGCGGGCCATGTTTCCCATCGGCGACATGTTGAAACCCGAGGTGCGCCGCATCGCAGCCGAGCAGCAGCTCGCCACTGCCAAACGCAAGGATTCGCAGGGAATATGCTTCGTCGGGAAGGTGGACCTGCCCCTCTTCCTGCAGCAGAAACTCGCTCCGCGGCAGGGCGACATCGTGGAGATAGCCGCCGATTGGCCCGGTTATGCGGAGGCTGCCGCCCGGACGGGACTTGAGGAGCTGGCGCTTCCGTACCGTTATACTCCGGCCGACGGCGTGAAGGTGGGCGAACACAACGGTGCGCACTACTACACCATCGGCCAGCGCAAGGGGCTCGGAGTGAGCGGACGGGCCGAACCGCTTTTCATCATCGCTACCGATACGCTCTCCAATACGGTCTATGTCGGGCAGGGACAGAGGCACCCCGGCCTTTACCGCCGGGCGTTGCGGATTCTGCCCGGAGATGTGCATTGGGTGAGTCCCGACAGACGGTTCGCAGCAGGGAAGCAGGCGCCGTTCTCGTTCCGGATACGCTACCGCCAGCCTTTGCAGGGCGGGGTGTTGCACCTTCGCGCCGACGGGGCCTACATCGTGTTCGATTCGCCGCAGCGCGGCATCACCCCCGGACAGTTTGCCGCGTGGTATGCGGGAGAGGAGCTGGTCGGTTCGGGTGTCATCGCTGAATAGCCGCCGGGTACACAACTCTGCTGTATCCGTTCCGGGAACCGCACGGAGGACGCTCTTTCCGTCTTCTTCTTCGGCGGGATGCGGATATCTCTCCTTTCGCCGGTATTGTCGTTTGCAGGCCGTTCGCCGGGGGATGTGGCATGTCGTTTGCAGTTTGATATATCGTTACAGATTGTTAAAATCGAAATTATGGAAGAAATATTGGAAAGTGGCCGGCGGCGCTATCTGGCGCCGGCCGTCGAGTCTTTGTCGTTCGCTGCGGAGCGGGGAATAGCCGTTTCCGTCCAGCCGACGGGTAATTCAATCGAGAGCGTCGGGGAGGATACCCTGAACTCGTCATCTGCGGATTTTTGGGAATGAGGTGTTTTATGAAAAACGTCGGACATTTTTTGTGCGCTGCGGCGAGTGCGCTGGGCATTCTCGCTTTCGTAGCCTGTGACAAACAGCAGGACGGTGTCCCTCCTGTTTCGGATTTCGTATTGTACGCTTCCATCGAACAGCCTGTATCGGCTGCGGCGCCTGCCGCCTTGTTCGGGGAGGCTGTTGACGGCAGTGTCGCCCAGCGTACCGTCATTCAGGAAGGAACGGTGCCCCATCCGATAGTATGGAAGGCCAACGACCAGATTGTCATTCATTTCGATACGGGCGTTCAGGGAGCTATGCGTGTGTTCAATCTGCAGAGCGGCGTCGGCACGGGGCAGGCCGAATTCGTTTACAGCGGACTCGGGTATTCGAGCGACCCCGATGTGCAGGTGCCCATGGAGTTGCCTGATACCTATTCTTCGCTGATTGCCGGTTATCCGGCCATGTTTGTCACCATAACGCCGGAGAACAGGGAGGTCGTTCTCGAAGCTCCGCGCGAAATATACCTCGGAATCGAAAATATCGTCGATTTTCCCATGTACGGTGCGGCGGGTGCCGACGGCAAGGTGAATTTCGTGTGTCCTTTCGGTCTAATCTGTTTTCCCGTGACGGGAGACAACATCTCCGTCAAGACGATTTATATCGATACTACCACGCCGCAGAAGGAGATAACCGGCCGCTTCCAGGTGGATGAGAATACCTATGAGACCACCTTTCTCAACTCCTCGCACGGCAGCGAATTTCAGATAGTCTGGACGGGAACCGTCCAGCTTACCGATGTGCCCTCGGTATTTTATGCCGTATTGCCTGCCGGCGAGTACGGCGCGGGTACGGAGTTCCGGTTCACTCGGGCGGACGGCAGCGTGATTACCAAACGTACCAGGCAGCCGTTTACCGTCACGCGGGCGCGAGTACTCAACCTGCCAGCACTGGATGTCGGGAATTGAGCCGGCCGGCATGCCGGTGCCCGGGAGGGTGCATAGAGCGGCAGTCATGGAAGCGGGGGCGGATGATTCATCCGCCCCCGCTCTGTCGTACCGAAAATATTCCGGATAAACGGTCATTCCGTCGGGAGGACGGTCTGCTCGTATTCCGTATAGTCCGTTTGTCCTTCCGGCCCGAAGAGCCAGTCGAAAAGGTTCAGTATCCGTGCCGCACGGTCGGTGCGTCCGTAATTTTCGGCGATGCGGTGCAGTTCGGCGAGTGCGGTCAGCTTGTCGGCGAACTGGTTTTCGATAAGATACTGCCGGTTGTCCGGGAAGGAGAGGAAGTAGTCGACGTACTCTTCGAGATTCTTCGCATAGCTGTCGAAGAGGGCGTCGCCCTTCTCGGTGGCTCCCGCTTCGTAGTAGGCCCGGATGTAGGGGAGGTATTGATAGGTGTATTGGAACTGCGATACGGGCATCTGTTCCAGTCCGTAGTCGAGCACTTCGACCGCTTTCTCCTTTTCGCCGCGTCGGGCGAGCTCGGCGCCCAGCCTTGCGAAGGCTATCCGGATGTTGGTCGCGTTGAAGTTGTAGTTGACGAAGGTGTCCACGTAGACGCGCGGGTCGGCGACGTTGCCGTACCGATAGACCTCCATCAGGTTATGGTAAAGGAGGTCGGTGTCGATGCGGCCTGCATTCCAGAGGTCCGTGTAGGTCGTCTTTATCGGGACGAGCCGGTAGGCGTAACCGTCGAACTGCAGGTAATCCTGCAGACCGAAATTGGCGACCAGTGAGGGAGAGGTGACGTAGAGCGGCCGCTCCCAGTCGAAGTTGGCGAGCAGGTCGAGCAGCATCATCTCCGATTTGCGCAGCGACGATGCCTGCAGGTTGATGGTTATCGTATCGACCATCAGGTGGGCGTCTTCCGGCTTGACGATGCCGCTTTTCACGGCATTCTCCTTGTTCACCGGCAGCAGAAGCGTCCGTGTCGGGATGAAGTCGACGGCGAGTTGTTCGTCGAGTTTGATGCGGCTGATGGGGGCGTCGCTGCGGATGAAGTCGATGACCTGCTTGATGGGTTTGGGCTCCTGGAACACATCTTCCACGTAGATGAAGTCGTTCTCCGCCATCGCGTATTTATGCTGCGGCAGCGAGAAGGGTACCGGGGCCGACTCGTTGTAGCGGTGCTTCATTTCGTCGATGTACCAGCTTCCGTCGAGGTAGCTCGTATTCATGATGCGCACGTCGGGCCGCACGCCTTCCACCTCCTGGTTGTACCACAGGGGGAAGGTGTCGTTGTCCCCGAAGTTCATGATGATGGAGTTCGGCAGGCAGGTCATCAGGTAGTTGTAGCCGATATCGCGCGCCACGTAGCGGTGGCTGCGGTCGTGGTCGTCCCAGTTCTGTGCCGCCAATATCGCCGGTACGCAGCAGCATACCGCAGTGGCTATCGCGGAGGTCGCCACGTTGTCTTTGCGGGTCAGTTTTCCGACCCACTCCCTGACGCACATCACACCCAGCCCTATCCAGATGGAGAAGGCATAGAACGAACCGGCATAGATGTAATCCCTTTCACGCGGTTCGGACGGGGTCTGGTTGAAGTAGAAGACCAGCGCGATGCCCATCATGACGAAGAGCCACATCACCACGGTGAAGTTCTTCGGGTCGCGGTTGAGCTGGTAAATCAGACCGATGATGCCGAGAATGAAGGGGAGGAAGTAGTATTTGTTGCGCCCCTTGTTGTCGGCCATCTCCGAGGGTAGCTCTTTCTGCGGGCCGAGGTAGAGCTGGTCGATGGGGCCGATGCCGGAGAGCCACTGTCCGTCGGTGATTTCGCCGTAGGACTGGTTGTCGCTCTGCCTGCCCACGAAGTTCCACAGGAAGTAGCGCCAGTACATGAAGTTCATCTGGTAGCTGAAGAAGTAGCGCAGGTTCTGGGCGCCGGTGGGGACTTCGTAGCGCTCTCCCTTGTAGAAGACCGTCTTCCCTTTGTCCATCTGGCTCCACTGTTTGTACCCTTCGATGTGGGAGGGGTTGGTGGACCACATGCGGGGAAAGAGGGTGACGAACTCGGCCGGATAGGTATAGTCCGCCACGCTTTCGGTGGCGCGGTATTTGCCCTCCGTGTCGAGGTAGTATTTCTTGGCGTATTTTACGTCTTCGATGGGGGCATCGGGAATGGAGAACTGGGCCCCCGTCAGCAGCGGTACGGAGCCGTACTGGTCGCGGTTGAGGAGGTAAAGAAGCCCGTAGGCATTGTCGGGGTCGTTGCTGTTCATCGGCGGATTCGCCGCGGCGCGGATAACCACCGATGCGTAGCTGCTGTAACCTATCAGGATGACGCCCAGACAGAGCAGTATGGTGTTCCATACCGCCATTCCTTTCCGGTAGGTGAGATAGACGGCACCGGCAACCAGCGTGATGAGCAGCAGGACGAAGGTCAGCAGTCCGCTGTTGACCGGCAGTCCGAGCCCGTTGACGAACCAGCGGTCCACGACGGCGCCCGCCGCTACGGTATAGGGAATGACGATGTTGTTGATGAAGAGCAGGATGGCGGCCGCTATCAGCGTGGCTTTGACCACGCCCCATGCGGTCACCTTCGGCGTCTTCTTGAAATAGTAGATAAAGACGATGGCCGGAATGGCGAGCAGGTTGAGCAGGTGTACACCGATGGAGAGCCCCATGAGGTAGGCGATGAGCACGAGCCAGCGGTTGGCGTGGGGCTCGTCGGCCACCTCCTCCCATTTGAGAATGGCCCATACGACCACGGCCGTAAAGAACGAGAAGAGAGCATAGACCTCCCCTTCGATGGCCGAGAACCAGAAGGTGTCGGTGAAGGCGTAGGCCAGCGCACCGACGATGCCGGCGCCCAGAATGGTCCATGTGCGGGCCGGTGTGAGTTCCTGGCCGCGGTTGGCCGTTATCCTGCGTCCCAGGTGCGTGATGCTCCAGAAGAGAAAGAGGATGGTGAAGGCGCTGGCCAGCGACGACATGGTGTTCACCATGACCGCGGCGTATTCCGCTCCGGGGGCAAAAAGGGTGAAGAAGCGCGATATCATCATGAAGAGCGGTGCTCCGGGGGGGTGTCCCACTTCGAGTTTATAGGAGGTCGCGATGAATTCGGCGCAGTCCCACAGGCTGGCGGTGGGCTCCATGGTGAGCAGGTAAACGGCAGCGGCTATGGCGAACACGAGCCATCCCGTTATCCTGTCGTACTTCTTGAAATAGTTCATCTGTCTGCTTTCGTATTGTCCGAGCGGTTTTTAATCGTTAGAACGGAGAAAATGCGGAAAAAATATGCTCCGGTTCACAAAAGTAAAAAAATAAAGGGGTAAAACTGCAAATCTTCCGGACTTATCGGCTAAAGTTGCTATTTTTACCATCGCAAACGGCGGCTGCCGGAACCGTCGGCGGGGCTGTGCTGCCGATGCGTACCGCAGGGCTTCCCGCCGTGCGGGATTGTCCCGAATCCGAATTTAAAAGATATCCGTATATGAAGTCAAAGCTGATGCTCCACAATACCCTCACCCGGCGCAAGGAGGAGTTCGAACCGGTGAATCCGCCCCATGTGGGCATTTACGTCTGCGGCCCGACCGTCTATGGCGACCCGCACCTGGGGCACGCACGGCCGGCCATTACTTTCGACCTGCTGTTCCGCTACCTGCGTTCGCTCGGTTACAAGGTGCGCTACGTGCGCAACATCACCGATGTGGGCCATCTGGAGAACGATGCCGACGAGGGGGAAGACAAGATAACGAAGAAGGCGCGGCTCGAAGAGCTGGAACCCATGGAAGTAGCTCACTACTATACGGAGCGTTACCACGATGCCATGCGTGCGCTCGGGGTGCTTTCGCCCTCCATCGAACCGCTCGCCTCCGGTCATATCATCGAACAGATAGCCTATGTGCAGCGCATTCTTGACCGCGGTTATGCTTACGTCAGCAACGGTTCGGTCTATTTCGACGTGGAACGCTACAACCGGGATTACGATTACGGCATCCTGTCCGGGCGTCGGCTCGACGACATGCTTTGCGGGACGCGCGACCTCGACGGACAGGGCGACAAGCGATGCCCGGCCGATTTCGCGCTCTGGAAAAAGGCTTCGCCGGAGCATATCATGCGCTGGCCTTCGCCGTGGAGCGACGGTTTTCCCGGCTGGCATATGGAGTGCTCGGCCATGAGCACCAAATATCTCGGCGAGACTTTCGACATACACGGAGGCGGAATGGACCTGATGTTCCCCCATCACGAGTGCGAACTGGCGCAGAATACCGCGGCCGAAGGGCACGGTGCCGCAAAATATTGGGTGCACAACAACATGATTACCATCAACGGGCAGAAGATGGGCAAGTCGCTGGGCAACTTCATCACCCTCGAACAGCTCTTTACGGGGAACCACGCCCTGTTGGCGCAGGCTTATTCGCCGATGACTATCCGGTTCTTCATCCTGCAGGCCCACTACCGTTCCACGCTCGATTTCTCGAACGAGGCGCTGCAAGCCGCCGAGAAGGGACTGGACCGCCTGATGAAGGCGGTCGAAACGCTCGGCAAGCTCACCCCGTCGGCCGTTTCCACCGTGGAGGTGGACGACCTGCGGGAGCGTTACGAGGAGGCGATGAACGACGACCTGAATTCGCCTCTCGTGATAGCCGCCCTCTTCGATTGGGTGCGCATCATTAACCAGATTTACGAGAAACAGCAATCCATAACGGCGGAAGACCTCGACCGGTTGCGCGTCCTGGTGCATACCGTGGTGTTCGATGTGCTCGGCCTGTGCGATGAAAAGGCCGCCGAGGCTGACGACTTGGTGACGCCGCTGGTGGAGATGCTGCTCGACGTGCGGGCCGAGGCCAAGGCTGCGAAGAATTGGGCCGCTTCCGACCGCATCCGGGACCGGCTGAACGAAATAGGCATCCGTGTCAAGGACCGTAAGGACGGTTGCGACTGGGAAATCGAATAGGTGCCGGAACGATACCGGTACGGCGGCGGGAAGATATTCGAAATATCCTCCCGCCGTTTTCGTTTGCCGGCATCCGGTCGGTATGTTGCCCGCTTCACAACGCTGTACTGTTTGCGGACAGAGCGGAAACCGCCGTCACTTGTACCGGAGCGGTGCGGAACAGTCAGATGACCTTGATTTCGTCCGGATGCCTGCGCATCTTGCGTATCTGGAAAAAGAGGAGCACCCCGGCGAGGAATGCCGCGAGGCAGTCGGCGATGGGCATGCTCGCCCATACGCCCATGGTGCCGTAAAGGTCGGGCAGGACGGCCAGCAGCGGTACGAGGAACAGGAGCTGGCGCGTGAGCGACAGCAGGATGGCCTTCTGCGGTTTGCCGATGTATTGGAAGAAACCGGAGGAGACGATTTGGAATCCGGCTATCGGGAATGCGAGGAGCGATATCTTCAGTCCCATTTCGGCTACGCTCAGCAGCGTGGGGTCGTCGGTGAACATACCGGCCACGAGGTGGGGAAAGAAGTGGCCCAGAATGAAGCCGAAGGTGGTGACGCATACGGCGCACACGATGTTCAGTTTCAGTGTCCGGATGACGCGGTCGAACTGACGGGCGCCGTAGTTGTAGCCCACGATGGGCTGCATGCCCTGGTTGAGTCCGTTCACAATCATCACGAAGAGCATCAGCACGCGGTTCACGATGCCGTAGGCGCCGATGGAGATATCGCCGCCCGTTTTTTTGAGGGCATTGTTGATGAAGATGACGACGATGCTGGCGCATACGTTGAGCAGGAAGGGGGCCATGCCGATGGAGAGCACCTTGCGTACGATGGTGCCGATGAAACGGAACGTACCGCGTTTGAGGTAGAGGAAGTGTTTCCGGTTGAGAAAGTGCGTGAATTCGAGTACGAGCGCCACGCACTGTCCGGTGATGGTGGCGAAAGCCGAGCCACGGACGCCCCAGCCGAATCCGAAGATGAAGAGCGGATTGAGGCAGACGATGATGAACACGGCCGTAAGCATGATGCCATCGCTTTTTTCGGATAGCCGGACGCACGCAGAATTTCGTTCATTCCCATGAAGACATGGGTTATGACGTTGCCCGACAGGATGATGCGCATGAAGTCGCGGGCGTAGGGGATGGTCTGGTCGCTTGCGCCGAAGAAGTAGAGAATGTCGTCGAGGAAGATGAGCCCCAGCGTGGTGAAGGTGAGTCCTATCACCACGTTCAGCATGATGGCGTTGCTGAGTATCAGGAATGCCCGCTGTTTGTTGCCCTGTCCCAGACGTATGGAGATGAGCGAGGAGGCTCCGACGCCTACCAGCGACCCGAAGGCCGCCATGAGGTTCATCAGCGGCATGGCGATGGCCAGCCCGCTGATGGCCATCGCTCCGACGCCGTGGCCTATGAAGATGCTGTCGATGATGTTGTAGAGCGATGACGACGACATCGCTATGATGGCTGGCAGGGCGTACCGCTTCAGCAGCCTGCCGACGGGTTCCGTTCCCAGCAGTTCGGGATTGTTTCTCGATAAGGTCATAAATGCTTGCAGCCGGAAAGGGGAATCGGGAGACAGGCATGGGAATGCATAGCCTGGTGTCAAGGCGGGGGTCCCGTCCCTAAGGCGGGGCAAAGGTACGGAATATCCTCGAAAATCCGGTATGCGTCCGTTGTTTTTTATCCGGTCGGGCGGGGAGCGGAAAGGGAAGGGCGGGTTGGCGCATGTGGGGTCGCCGTGTCTTCCGTCTTCCGATCTGTCGGGGATACTCCCCGCGGACCGGAAGACGGAAAGGATGGGGTATCTTCGGGCCCCCTCTCTCTTTTCCCAACGGAGAGCCGCTCTCGGTTCAGGGACGCGATGCGGTCGGATGCTGCCGGTCTGCCGCGATTGCGCAGCAGAGCGATGCGGCGGCGCATACGACGAAGACGATGCCGGTGGTCTTGAGAATGTCGCCCGTTCCTACGATGGGCGAGACGATACCGCCGAAGGCGAAGCAAACCGCACCGAGAATGGCCGATGCACTCCCGGCATATCGGCGTTCGCTCTCCATGGCGAGCGTTGTGGAGAGGGTGAAGGTGAGTGCCATGGTGAAGAGCAGCAGGAACAGGATGCCTTCATATACCCAGAAACCGCATCCACACCACAGGGCTGCGAGTTCGGCGACGGAGAGCACGCACATCCCGATGCAGCTCGCCATGATGCCGTCCTGCGGGCGGCGGAAGCGAAGCGAGAGCGGGGCCGCGGCCATGAATGCGAGCGAGTTCACTGCGAAAACGATGCTGAATTCTAGTGCCGAAAATCCGTAGTGTTCCTGTATGATGAATGGAGAGGAGGCGATGTTGGCGAAGAGGATACCCTGGGCGAAACCGAGTTGGAGGACGTACAGGATGAAGCGTTTGTTGCGCAGGATGGTTCCGAAATTCCCGAACGTGCGCAGCAGGTTTTGGCCTGCCCGGCGGCGCGGAGGAAGCGACTCCCGGAACAGCATCGAGCCTCCGAGCAGGATGACGCCGATGGCCAGCAGGATGACGAAGATGCCGCGCCACCCGACGGCATCGGTCAGTACGCCGCCGAGTACCGGAGCCGCCACCGGAGCGATGCCGTTGATGACACCGATGACGGCGAGGACCTTGACCAGCTCCTTGCCGCGGTAACGGTCGGTGGCCACGGAACGGGAGATGACGATGCCGCCGGCGGCCCCTATGCCTTGGAAGAGCCGCATGCCCACGAATACGTATATCGTGGGCGAGAAGATGCAAATCACTGTGGAAGCGACGAACAGCAGCAGGGAGACGAGGAGCAGCGGCCGCCGGCCGAACTTGTCGCTCAGCGGGCCGAAAAGGAGCTGGCCGAGCGCCAGGCCCGCCATGCTCGCGGTGAGGCCCATCTGTACCATTGACTGCGAAGTGCCGAAATAAACTGTCATGGAGGGGAGCGTCGGCAGGTACATGTCCGTCACGAGCGGACCGAAGGCCGTGAGGATGCCGAGCAGGACGATAAGGTAGTTCGAGTAGCGTGCCGCGGACGTCTTGGCATGCGAATAGGAAATACCGGTTTGCATTGCGTTCTTTTTTGTCTGCAAAGATAGGGTACGGAACCGGATGGGCAGGCGGCCGTATTTACATCGTAATATTTCATTTCCGGCATAAAAAGGGCGGAGAGTATCGGGAAATGGCGTAATTTTGTGTCGTAAAGGGATGCGCGGGTTTTACCTCTGTCAAGGGGGCGTGCGTCTGCAAAGGGAGGGGTGACGGTTATGGAGAGGAGCGACGGGCAGATGGCTTATGCAGAAGGTGGAGTGGAGATGTTCAGGCATTGGCCGGTGCGGATAGGATGCGGGGTGAACATGCTCTGTGTGCACGGCCGTGCCGATGTCTCGACGGGTATCGAACATTACCGCCTGCAGGCGGGAGCTGAACTGTTGCTCTTTCCCGGTGCGATACTGCATCTGCTCGAAGCGGGGGAGGATTTGGCCGTTCGGATGTTCACTTTTCCGGACGGACTTTTCCATGAGGCGGCGATACCGCTCGATGCCGGCTGTATCCGCTTCCTGCGCGACGAACCCTTTTTTCTCCACCCGGCGGGTTCCGAGTCGTGGGCCTCGGCCGTTTTGTGGATGGATATGGCCCGGGAGGTGTGTCAGGGCGGAATATACGGAGAGATAGCCCGGCGCAACTTCCTGCAGGGATTCCTGGTGGCGATGTGCCGGAGTATGCCGCAGAAGACGGCTTCGGCCGAATCTTTCGGCCGGGAATACATCTTCCACCGTTTTCTGTCGCTGGTGCGGCAGCACTGTACCGAACGGCGCGATACGGCGTTTTATGCCGGCGAACTCTGCATATCGCAGCGTTACCTGCGGGTGGTTACGGCCGGGCTTGCACCCCATAAGACACCCAAGCAATTGATAGACGAACAGCTCGTGGCCGAAATCAAGGCCCTGCTTTACATCTCCGACCTCTCCGTGACGCAGATAGCCGACCGGTTCGGCTTTCCCGACCAGTCCTATCTGAGCCGCTTCTTTAAACGGAAGACGGGGTTCTCTCCCTACGATTACCGTATGCGGTGCCGCCGGTAAACTGCCGTGTGTGCTGTAAAGGATGGGGCCGTTGCGGGTCCGTTTCTCCGGTACCGCAATTCCTGCTGTTTGCAGGACGGTATGATTGGCGGTTTTCCTTGAGACTGTTTAGCCGTCGGTATGCCGCCCGTTTCGGCTCCTGTGGGGGCCGCTTGAGCGGAACCGTTCCATTGTTCGAGGCGGAGGGCCGTCCGGTTCCTTGTTTGTCCGGACTGACTGTCGGAGCAGGAAACGAAAAGCCCCGGAGGAACCGGTTCCTCCGGGGCTTTCGCCGATACGGATACGTACCTTGTTCTATTTTTCGAGTGCGAGTTCGAGTACCTCTTCGTTCGTGCGGACGAAGTGGAATTTCAGTCCCTCTACGTAGTCCTCCTTGATTTCGGCGATATCCTTTGCATTGTCCTCGCTGAGGATGATTTCGGAGATGCCCGCGCGTTTGGCGGCGAGGATTTTCTCCTTGATGCCCCCTACGGGCATGACCCGTCCGCGGAGCGTCGTTTCACCCGTCATGGCGATGCGGTCTTTCACCTTCCGGCCGGTGTAGGTCGATACCAGCGACGTCACCATGGTGATGCCTGCGCTCGGGCCGTCCTTCGGGATGGCTCCCTCCGGTACGTGGATGTTGATGTCGAAATTCTCGAACTTCTCCTTGTCGATTCCCAGCTCCGCATAGTGGGCTTTCGTCCATTCGAGGGCTATCGTCGCCGACTCCTTCATCACGTCGCCGAGGTTGCCCGTCAGGCTCAGTTTGCCCTTGCCGGGGCTGAGTATCGACTCGATGTAGAGGATGTCGCCTCCCACTTCGGTCCATGCCAGGCCGGTAACTACACCCGTGATGCCGCTCACTTCGTACTTTTCGTTGCGGAACTTGGGCATGCCGAGTATCTTTTCCAAATCTTCGACCGATATCTCCGGGTTGTACTCCTGCTCGAATCCGATATCTTTCGCCCGGTGACGTGCGATTTTGGCCAGCATCTTGTCCAGTCCGCGCACCCCTGCTTCGCGGGTGTAGTCGGAGATAATCCGCTCCATCACTTCGCGCGACAGGAGCAGGCTCTCGGCGGGGATGCCGTGCGCCTCGCGTTCCTTGGGGAGCAGATGGTGCAGTCCGATTTCAATCTTCTCTTCGAGCAGGTAGCCGGGGATGTTTATCATCTCCATGCGGTCGCGCAGGGCCGGATGTACGTTCTGTATGTTGTTGGCCGTGGCGATGAAGAGCGTTTTGGAGAGGTCGTACTCCGTGTCGAGGTAGTTGTCGTGGAACGTGGTGTTCTGTTCCGGGTCGAGCACTTCGAGCAGTGCCGACGACGGGTCACCGTGGTTCCCTACGCCGATTTTGTCCACCTCGTCGAGGATGATGACCGGGTTGGAGGAGCCGCATCGCTTGATGGTCTGGATGATGCGGCCCGGCATCGCGCCGATGTAGGTGCGCCTGTGGCCGCGGATTTCCGATTCGTCGTGCAGGCCGCCGAGCGATATGCGTCCGAACTTGCGGCCCAATGCTCCCGCCACCGATTTGCCGAGCGACGTCTTGCCCACTCCGGGAGGGCCGTAGAGGCAGATAATCGGCGACTTGAGGTCGCCTTTCAGCTTGATGACCGCCAGATGTTCCAGCAGCCGCTCCTTGACCTCCTCCAGGCCGAAGTGGTCGTTGTCGAGCCGTTCGCGGGCATGCTTGAGGTCGAGGTTGTCCTGCGTGCACTCGCCCCACGGAAGTTCGAGCATCAGTTGCAGGTAGTTCATCTGTACCGAGTATTCCGCCACGGCGGGATTCAGCCTCTCGAGCTTGTTGAGCTCCTTGTTGAACATTTCGCCCACCTCTTTGCTCCACTTCTTCGTCTTGGCCTCCTCGCGCATGCGGGCGATTTCGGCTTCGTCCTCGTTGCCGCCCAACTCCTCCTGGATGGTGCGTATCTGCTGCTGGAGGTAGTATTCTTTCTGTTGCTGGTCGATATCCTGTTTGACCTTGCTCTGTATCTTGTTCTTCAGCTCCACGAGCTGCTGTTCGCGTACGAGTATCTCCAGCAGGCGGCGGGCACGCGCCAGCAGTCCCGGCGCTTCGAGCAGCCGCTGGCGGTCGGCATCCTCGAAGTCGAGGTTGGAACAGATGAAGTTGATGATGCCGCGTTTGCTGTCGATGTTCTTGATGGCGAACGATGCTTCCTTCGGTATGTTGGGCGAAACGCTGATGATGTTCAGCGCCACGTCCTTGATGGACTCCACGAGCGCCTCGAACTCCACGTTGCCGGAGGCGGGCGTCGTATCCTTGAGCGGCGTGACCGTCGCCGTGAAGTAGGGCTCTGAAGAGAGGTATTCGTTTATCTCGATTTTTTCGAGGCCGTGCAGGATGACGGTCAGGTTGCCGTTGGGCATGTCGAGCGTCTTGAGAATGCGGGCTGCCGTGCCGATGCGGTACATGTCGTCCGGTGCGGGCTGCTCGACGTCGGACTCCTTCTGAAGTACCGCACCGAGTATTCCCGTGCCGGCCTCCACGTCGCGTATCAGCTTCATGGACTTCTCCCGGCCCACCGTAATGGGGGTAATCGAGCCGGGGAACAGCACCGAGCTGCGCAGCGAGAGGATGGGCAGCGATTCGGGTATCGAATAGTTTTCCGAAAGTTCGTCTTCGTTTTCGGTAACTATCGGGATGACCTGGCTGTGTCCCTCCTGAATGTCGGAAATATCCGACAGGATATCTATCTCTATCTTATTGCTTTTTTTGCTCATTCTTTGAAATCTCCTTTTCGATTTGGGTACAAAGATAACGAATCCGTTCCCTTAAATGTTATCTGTATTCCGAAAACAATCATCAGTTTATTAACATGTCCGGCTCCATCCGAACGTCAAAATCGCTATCTTTGCAATTCACACATTTTGTAACGGAAATATTCATACACTATGAAGATAGCAGACAAATACGTTCCCCAGGAGCTCGAAGGCAAGTGGTACGACTACTGGCTTGCGGGCGGGTACTTTCATTCGGAACCCGACAGCAGACCTTCCTATACAATAGTCATACCACCCCCGAATGTGACAGGTATGCTCCACATGGGGCACATGCTGAACAATACCCTGCAGGACGTGCTTGTCCGCCGTGCCCGGATGAACGGGATGAACGCCTGCTGGGTGCCGGGAACCGACCACGCCTCGATAGCTACCGAAGCCAAGGTGGTGGCCAGGCTCCGGGAGCAGGGTATCGAGAAATCGTCGCTCTCGCGCGAGGAGTTCCTGCGCCATGCCTGGCAGTGGAAGGAGGAGCACGGGGGGATTATCCTCAAACAGCTCCGCCGGCTGGGCGCCTCGTGCGATTGGGAGCGTACCGCATTCACGATGGACGAGGTGCGTTCGCGCAGCGTCATCCGCGTCTTCGTGGATCTCTATAACAAAGGATTGATTTACCGCGGGGTACGTATGGTGAACTGGGACCCCGCCGCGCAGACGGCTCTTTCGGACGAGGAGGTGGTTTTTTGCGAGACGCACGGGAAGCTCTACTATCTGCGCTACATGCTGGAGGAGGGCGGCGGCTATCTGACGGTGGCCACGACGCGTCCGGAGACGATACTCGGCGATGTGGCCCTTTGCGTCAATCCGAACGACCCCCGCTACGCGGGCGTCGTGGGGCGTGCCGTGAGGGTGCCGCTCGTGGGCAGGAGCATTCCCGTCATCGCGGACGATTATGTGGATACGGAGTTCGGAACGGGTGTGCTGAAGGTGACCCCGGCCCACGACGTGAACGACTATGTGATAGGCGAGAAATACAATCTGGAGGTCATCGACATCTTCAATCCGGACGGTACGGTGAACGGCAAGGTGGGTCTGTACGAAGGTATGGACCGTTTCGCGCTGCGTGAACGGATAGAGAAGGACCTCGATGCGGCCGGTCTGCTCGAAAAGACGGAGGCCTATACCAACAACGTCGGTTTCTCGGAACGTACGCATGTTCCGATAGAGCCGAAACTTTCCATGCAGTGGTTTCTGAAAATGGACAAATTGGCAGTTCCGGCACTCGATGCTGTCATGAGTGACATGATACGCTTCGTGCCGCCCAAGTTCCGCAATACGTATCGCCATTGGATGGAGAACATCAAGGACTGGTGTATTTCGCGGCAGCTTTGGTGGGGACACCGCATTCCGGCCTGGTATCTGCCCGAAGGCGGCTATGTGGTGGCCGAAACGGCGGAGGAGGCGCTGGAGCTTGCCCGCCGCAAGTGCGGTGCCGACCTGCAGCTCGCTGACCTGCGGCAGGACGACGACGTGCTGGATACGTGGTTCAGTTCGTGGCTGTGGCCCATCGCGCTCTTCGACGGCATCATGCATCCCGGGAATCCGGAGATACGCTATTACTATCCGACCAACGACCTGGTGACGGCGCCCGACATCATCTTCTTCTGGGTGGCGCGCATGATAATGGCCGGATACGAGTATATGCACGAGAAGCCTTTCCAGAGCGTCTATTTTACGGGGCTCGTGCGCGATAAGCTGGGACGCAAGATGAGCAAGTCGCTCGGCAACTCGCCCGACCCGCTCGACCTGATAGACCGTTACGGCGCCGACGGGGTGCGGGTGGCCATGCTGCTCTGTTCCACGGCGGGTAACGACATCATGTTCGACGAGGCGATGTGCGAGCAGGGACGCAATTTCGGGAACAAGATATGGAACGCTTTCCGGCTGGTGAGCTCGTGGAGCGTGGACGAGGGACTGGAGCAGCCCGAAAGCGGCCGTCTGGCGGCAGAGTGGTTCGGTAATCTGCTTGACAGGAGCCTGGCGGGTATCGAGGCCGATTTCGCGGCTTATCGCATCTCCGATGCCTTCATGAAGATTTACAGGCTGTTCTGGGACGAATTTTCCGGGTGGTATCTGGAGATGGTGAAACCCGCATACGGGATGCCGGCCGACGGGAAGACCTTTGCCCAGACCAAAGCGTTCTTCGATAAGTTGCTGCGCATGCTGCACCCCTTCATGCCCTTCATTACCGAGGAGCTGTGGCAGCACCTTGCCCCGCGTCTGGAGGGACAGAGCATCATGGTGAGCGACATGCCGCGGGCAGCTGCATGGGACGATGCCCTGCTGGCGCGTTTCGAACTGGTGAAAGAGACCGTGACGGCGATAAGGAACATCCGGCAGCAGAAGAGTATTCCCAACAGGGAACCGCTTGCCCTGAAAGTCATCCGCGACGAAAACTATCATGAGGCCTATAATCCGCTTTTGGTCAAGATGGCGAATTTGTCGGGCGTGGAGTGCGTGGCGGAGAAGAGTCCGGCGGCGCCTTCTTTCATTGTCAAGACTACGGAGTATTTCGTACCGCTCGACGGAATGGTGGACGTGGAGGCCGAGCTGCGGAAGCTGGCCGACGAACTCGCCTATCTGGAGGGATTTCTCGCGTCGGTGATGAAGAAGCTCTCCAACGAGCGGTTCGTTAGCGGGGCTCCGCAAAAGGTGGTGGAGACGGAATACGCCAAGAAGAACGATGCCGAGGCGAAGATAAAGGCGCTCCGCGAACGCATGGCCGCCCTAAAGTAAGAAAGAGGTGTCGGGCCTGTATGCTGTGTCGGATTGAGGCCCCGGAATATTAACGGAATCGTAACGGTGTCGTGACGGCGGTGCAACGGCATTGTGTTTTCATTGCACCGCGAATGGATTGAACCGATGGAAAGAAAGAAGACGATAGCGCTGGTAGCGCATGATAACATGAAGCCCGACCTGGTGGAGTGGGCCGACTGGAACCGCGAACTTCTGCTGTGTCATAGTCTCGTCTGTACGGGGACGACCGGCAGGATGGTGGCCGACGTCCTGATAGGCAAGAAAGGGGACGGAAAATGCCGGCTCGACATCCGGCTGCTCAAGTCGGGTCCCCTCGGCGGCGACCAGCAGTTGGGGGCGATGATAGCCGAGGGCAGGATAGACGCCCTGATATTTTTCTGGGACCCGATGGAGGCCCAGCCGCACGACGTGGATGTGAAGGCGCTTCTGCGTCTGGCGACGTTGTATAACGTTCCGACGGCGGTGAACCGTTCCACGGCCGATTTCATGGTCTCCTCGCCGCTCTTCGACGGGGATTATGAACCGGTGGTGAAGGATTACCGCGGGTATGTGGAGCGAAGCCTCGGCAGATAGGCCGGCGGCGGTGGGGTGTCGCGGCGGAAGCGTGGCTTGTCCGTCGTTCTTCCGTCAGTGAATCATCTGTCCCGTTCTGTTCATGCAGGACGGGACTTTCCATCATTGGCGGTCGGGGATGAGCGGTGCAGAACAGACGGTGCGTGGAAAGGGAACGGTGCGGTACCGGAGTGCACGGGCGCTCTTTCCCGTATGCTGGCTGTCGGGGCGGTTTCCGTTTCGGGCGGTGTCGGAGCGGCAGACAGAGGAAGAATGAAAGCCGTATGAAGAGAAGGGTTCATGCAGGATATGTAGCCGTATGTGCGGCATGTGTCTTGTTCCATGCGGCGTGCGGCCGGTGGAGCGGTGCGCCGTGGTATCTCGACCGGGCGCAGTTGCGGACGGATTATCTGGCGGCCGTGGCGGATGCCGTTGTGTCCGACGCGTCGGAGGTGTACCGCGACCTGCCCTGTATCGTTTCCCCCGACTCCGGCGACGGGTTGGAGTGGACGGAGCGCGGCGGACGGCAGTTCGTGCTCGTCTGTTCCATGACGGACGGGGAGTATGCCGGTGTGTGGACGGCGGGACGGCAGTTCGTTACGGACGGTTATACGTTGTGGGTCGTTCTGCCGTATGAACTGGAGGAGCGTATGCGGCGTATGCCTCTGATGGGGGATTCATTGGAGTGTAGGATGCGGATGCTGCAGTTGCTCGGCCTTCCGCCGGACAGCCCTTACGACCGGCTCCTCTTTTTCTATGCCGACCGCAGTACGTTGCTCAGACCGTGTCCCAATCCGGACGTCGGGGCGTGTGCGGCTCCCGATGTGTCTCCCGGCGACCTGCCTGCACCGTACCGGAAGTGGTTCGAGGCGCGGACGGCGCTTTCATACGGAGAGGAGAATCCGTATCCGTGGACACGTCTCGGATATACCTATGACTGGCATCGGGACGCTGACCAGAGGAGGGGGTTGGGAGAGTTCATCGTTCCCGGCGGTACGGAGGTCATTGCCGTGGAGCAGGTGACCGTCTGGCGATGGTATCGCGGTCTGGTTGGTATCGTCCGGGCGGATGATACGGCCGGGGCCGTGAACGGAACGGACCGCATGTTTTTCGGAAGGGACGGGGCCGGATTTCCGGAAGTGTTTCCGCAGGGGCTGCCTGCACTGGGGTGGGCTGTCCGTCGGATTCCGGCGATGCATGCAATTTCTAAAGATAGTCTTTTTTATTGAATACTAAAATAATATAATATATTATATTGGACAATTGTTTGTTCCCTCGTTACCTTTGCGATGAACGAGTGCATCCGTCGGCGGCGGAATGCGGCTGTTCCCTGCGCAATCCGACGGCGATGCGGTGCGTTCCGGCGTATGCGCGAGATGTGCGCGACGGCCTTTCCGGGAAGAGGATTTTACCGTTGGTTGAAGACGGTACCGTAGCTTATTGAGACGGGAATGGCAGTACGTCGGTGCAGGGGCGGGAGGAGGTCTGCCGTTCGCAGGTGCCGGAGCCGGCAGCACGGTGTGCGGTGATGACCCGTTCTGCCGGAACATGAAGAGGCGACCTGAATCTTTCAATATATAAGCCATGAAGAGAATTTTACCGTTTTGCCTGTGTTTGTGCTGTGTGGGACTGACGTCCTGTTTCCGCACGAACCTTTATGTAGGCAATGCCCGGCCCGACGACAGAAAAGTCAAGGTGAGTCAGGAATCGTTCAATCACCATTTCGTCGGCGGACTCATTCCCGGCGGCAATACCACGATGACGGCGTCGGAGTATGTGGACGACGCCGACAGTTTCGTCGTTCAGACCAGTACCGGTTTTCTGAACGGCCTTGTCGGGGGAGTCACGGCGGGAATCTATACCCCGACCCAGACCAAATTCTATCTGCCGGTAGAGGAGTTGAACAAGACGGCGGCTGCCGGCAGGGAGTCTGCAAAAGAGGAGGAGTAGTATGAAAACCGTGAAAGGAATCGTCGTTGCGGCCGCAGCGGTCGCGGCGGCAGTCTGTGCATCCTCGTGCAGCACGAGTCGTATTCTTGTCGGCGACGTCAAACCCAAAGAGCCGATGATTGAAGTATCCAAGGAACACAACGCTCATTTCCTCGGCGGGTTGGTCAAGACGGGAAAGACCATCGCGCAGGAACATGTCGGCGATGCGGAGAATTACGCCGTACTTACCCGTTACGGGTTCGGAGACATCATGCTGTCGTTCGTGACGGGTTATATTTACACTCCGACGACCACGAAGTATTACATTCCGGTGCGGTATATGGATGACTTCGATTTCGTGGGTAAAGAAAAGCAGCGCAAAGAGCGTGTACACAAAGACAGGGGGTTCGTTATCGGAGTCGAGACGGGCGGCGGTGCATGGCCCGGTCCGCGCACGGGCATCGGTCGTTGGCTGACAGAAGCTACGGTGAATACCGCGCTGACGTTCGGTTATCAGGCGAATCCGCACTTTTACATGGCGGCGGGTTTCGATTTGAGCGCTTACTCGATGCCTGGCGACGGAGACCTCGTTACGCTGTTGCAGCCTTTCCTGCGTTTCCGCTACACGGTGCTCGACCGGAACAGTTCGCCGTTCGTGGGCATCGACCTCGGCGTGCCTTTGGAGCGTGTGGAAAGCGATAACTGGGGAGACGAGTGGGACCCTGCATTGGCCCTCACTCCCATGATAGGATACCGCTTCCGGGTGGGGCGCCATCGTAATGCCGGTTTCGACATCGGCATAGGCTACCGATTGGGCGAGTTTTTCTCTGAAATCGATTCCCCTTTCGTGCTCAAGGAATGTTCGCTGAACGCGCTGTTGCTTAAAATCGGGTTCAGCATCACGCTTTGAACGAAACGTCGGGCCAGGAGAAGGGGACGGAAAACCGTTCCCTTTTTCGTGTTGGGAAGGGCCGCTTTCCGGACGTTTCCGTTGGTTGTGGGGGTGTCGTATCCGCTGCGATTGCCATCGCTCTTCGCCTTTGCGAAGGACTGCGGGGCAGGACGTCCGGGTGTGTGTCCGCGGATGCACGGGTATTCGGACATACGGGCAGCATGACGGTGATTTCATATTCGTATTTTGTTTGTATGGTTGTATCGGATTATATTTGCCTCGTTCGGACGAATGGGACCGTTGCCGGAAATGCAGGGCGGTTTCCGGTATTCCGTGTTCCGCGGAGTATCGGGCCGGTCGGTCGGCGGCGTAGCTATGGTATGATTTATCATCCGTCGGTGCGAATCCATGAATCGGTTGGCATGACCGGAGGGGGAATCGGTGTCGTCGGGGAATATGGTTTACGGAGATGATGAGGAAAATATTGTTGGTCGTGGCATCGCTGTGGAGCGTATGCACGGCATCGCATGCTCAGGACCGGGCGGAATGCGAACGGATTGTGCACCTCGTGGCGGAGGCCGTCGGGGCCGGTTCGATTGAGGGGGTCGAGCCTTTTCTGGCGCCCGGATTCATGTTTTCGGGACAGGAGGGCGACCGGGCCCGGTCGGTGATGAAACTGCTCGTGGAACAGCTTGACGACCGGGTGGAGCGGATTGAAATGCTTCGGGCGGAACGGACGGAAAGAGGTCTGGAACTGGTCTGTGCCTTTACCTATGCGGGCGCACTGGGCCGGAAGGAGGCGACTTTCCTTTTCGACGGGAAAAACCGTCTGGAACGTTTGGAACTGTTTCCGATGCGGGTCGAAACGTTACCGGAGGAGGAAGACGCTTTTGTGGGGCCGTCTTCCGGTCGGCTCGACGTACCGGTTCGCCGGCTCGGCAACCTGTTGGCCGCGACGGCGTTCCTGGACGGAAGGGAACGTACGTTCATCATCGACAATGGAGCGCCGAGACTGATGCTCAACAGCAGCCGCTATGGAACGGACCGCGATACGGCTGCATTGCGGATTTCGTCCTCGAAAGGAGTGAATTCCTCCATCGGGGGAATGGATATTGTGGAAGTCTCCGAATTCGATTTTCACGGAATCCGTGCGGAAAGGAGAAGGTTTCTCGCGTTCGACATGTCGCATCTGGAGCAGGAAACGGAGATTTTCGGCCTGCTCGGTTACGAAGTCTATAAGGATTGGGATTTGTTGTTCGATTACGAGGGCGGAACGCTGACGCTGCTCGACCCGACTGTTACGGATGCCTGTGTGGCGTCTCTGACAGGCGGACGTCCCGTGACGGAAGTGCCTATTGAAATGGAAGGACATATTGCCTGTGTGGAAGCGTGCATCGGCGAACGTATGTTGCGTCTTGGCATCGACTGCGGGGCCGGTGCCGATTTGCTGGACGACCGGTTGTGGGAGTCGTTGCGGCCCGCCTTGACCGGGCGTCGGGAGACGACGCTTACGGGGGCGGACGCTGAAGCGCGCCGGGTGCGTTCCGCCAAGGTGAAGCGGCTGAAAATCGGCGACAGAGAGTTCCGGAGGGTCCCGACCGTATTCAACGATATGAGCCATCTTAACCGTTCTCTGAAACGCGGACTGGACGGATTAATCGGCTTTCCGATACTCTCCGGCCAGAAGACGGTGTTGAGTTACCGGAGCGGCCGGTTGATTTTCCTACCTTGAACCAGAAGCGGGTTGGGTGACGCGTCGTGCATCGCTGTACCTGCGTTTTTTTGTAATCCGACCGCGGAAACGGACGGATTTTCGTGTCGTCGCTTTCCGGCGGATGCGTTGGTATCGTTTCCTGCGGTTTCCGGCAGCGTTTTGTTCCGGACTGTTGCCGGACGGGAAAACCGATGGTTTCTGTCGGAGCGGGCGGCCGGCAGCGGAGGAAGCATCGGCTAACGTAATTTTGCGGACGATGACCGGCTGTATGCATAGTTGTGCCTTCTTCGGACGGATTGCGCTGTGTGCGCGCAATGGTTCGGAAAAGGTCGGACGGCGTTCGAGGCCTTTCTTTCCATCGCTTTGTCGGTGGAATATTTTGTTTATAATATAAACTTGTTTATATTTGCAGAAGAAAAGACGAAGTGGGTACAGGATATGACAGACGGTAGAGTTTGCAGCCCGGCGGCAGAAGGATGCCCGTTCGTCCGGTTGGGATGCCGGAGAAGAGGCGAATCGTTTTTTTGCTTTATATAGTTTATATTGTAAACTTGTTTGTGGCGTACGGAGCTTGTGCCGACGGTACGGGCGTAATTCATTAACCTTTAATTTATATGTGTCATGGAAGAGAAGAAGTTGACGGGAGCGGAGAGTCTGGAGCTCATCTCCCGGATGATTGAAACGACGAAGAAGCGTATGGAGGTCGGAAGCGGCAACAAATTCCTGCTTTACGGATACAGCGCTGTAGCGCTCTCCGTAGCGGTATTCCTGTTGATACGCTTTACAGGCGACCCACGGTGGAATTTCGCATGGTTCCTGATGTTCATTCCGGGAATGGTCGATGCAGCCGCCTCCCGAAAGAGAAGGCCGGCGGTCGTCACCTATATGGACGGTGTGCTGTCCGGCATGTGGCGGATAGTGGGCGCCCTGTTCTTTCTGACGGTGATTGTCCTGTGTGCGATGGCCTTCGTTTACGGCGTGGCGGATTTCTCGCTGATGCTGCCGCTCGGCCTGTTGTATGCCTGTTTCGGCACATCCGTTACCGGCATCGTCATCAAGGAACCGTGGTTGGTCTGTATGCCGCTTGTCGGCTTCGTGGCCGCTGTTGGCATGTTGGTTTCCTATGCCCTGCCGGTCGACGGTTGTCGTCTTTACTGGGGGCTCTGGTTCGGGCTTTCGTTTCTGGTGATGATGGTAGTGCCGGGACATATTATCAACCGTAAAGCGAAGAGGGCATGTTCCGGGAATTGAATCCGCTGCTCCATTCGCGGCTAAGGCTGGCGGTGATGTCACTGCTGGTTTCGGTGGAGGAGGCCGACTTTACCTGGCTCCGCGAGAAGACCGGTGCCACGGCGGGGAATCTCAGCGTACAGTTGGACAAGCTCTCCGGGGCGGGCTATATCCGGGTGAAGAAGGAGTTCGTAGGGCGGAAGACACGTACATCGTGCAGCATCACGACGGACGGCAGGAGAGCGTTCGAGGAGTATGTCGAGGCGCTGAAAGGATATATCGGTACGGAGTAGGGCCGGAGGGGAAGCGAACAAGACGGTTCCTTTCGGGTACCGCCTTGCCGGTGTAGCAACAAAGAAAAAGGGAGAACGTTTCGGTTCTCCCTTTTTCGTATGCGGGGTATGGATTAGATGATACCCTGTTCGAGCATTGCCTGAGCGACTTTCATGAAGCCGGCGATGTTCGCACCCTTCACGTAGTTGATGTAGCCGTCGGGCTGCTTGCCGTACTCTACGCAGGCTTCGTGGATGCTCTCCATGATGGTGTGGAGTCTTTCGTCCACTTCCTTGCCCGACCAGGAGAGGTGCATGCAGTTCTGCGTCATTTCGAGACCGGAAGTCGCAACGCCACCTGCGTTAACGGCCTTGCCCGGAGCGAAGAGGATGCCTGCTTTCTGGAATGCGTGGATAGCTTCCGGAGTACATCCCATGTTGGAAACCTCGGCGCAGCACCAGGTACCGTTCTTGAGCAGTTCGGCAGCGTCGTCGCCGTTGAGCTCGTTCTGGAATGCGCAGGGGAGGGCGATGTCGCACTTCACGCTCCAAGCCTTCTTGCCCGGAGTGAAGGTAGCGTCTTTGAACTTCTCTGCGAACGGAGCGACGATGTTGCGGTTCGAGGAACGAAGCTCGAGCATGTAGTTGATTTTCTCGTCGGTCATGCCGTTCGGGTTGTAGATGACACCGTCCGGACCGGAGATGGCAATAACCTTGGCGCCGAGTTCGGTAGCCTTCTTGGCTGCACCCCATGCCACGTTACCGAAGCCAGAGATGGCGATGGTAGCGCCTTTGAGGCTCTTGCCTGCGAGATGGAGCATGTGCTGTACAAAATAGAGTGCACCGTAGCCGGTTGCCTCCGGACGGAGGATGGAACCGCCCCAGGTCATGCCCTTGCCGGTCAGCACGCCGGTGTGGTATTTGCGGGCGAGTTTCTGATACATGCCGTTGAGGAAGCCGATTTCGCGGCCGCCTACGCCTACGTCACCTGCGGGAACGTCGGTATCCACGCCGATGTTGTTCCAGAGTTCCTGCATGAATGCCTGGCAGAAACGCATGATTTCAGCGTCGGATTTGCCTACCGGGTCGAAGTCGGAACCGCCCTTTGCACCGCCCATCGGAAGCGTGGTGAGGGCGTTCTTGAAGGTCTGCTCGAAACCGAGGAACTTCAGCATGGAGGGGTTCACTGCCTTGTGGAAACGCAGACCGCCTTTGTACGGGCCGATTGCGCTGTTGAACTGTACGCGGTAACCGAGGTTGGTCTGTACCTCGCCCTTGTCGTCAACCCACGTTACGCGGAAAGTGAAGATACGGTCCGGCTCGACGATACGTTCAACGATTTTGGCCTTCTCAAATTCGGGATGCTGGTTGTAAACCTCTTCGATAGATTCGAGGACTTCGCGTACTGCCTGCAGGTATTCGCTTTCACCTGGGTGGCGAAGTTCCAGGTCCGCCATCAATTTCTGAACATTCATGATTGAAAGTTATTAGTTTGTTTAAAGAAAATGTTAATCTAAAATATACTCTTTTATTAACGAGCTTCCTGCAATTTTCCGAAACCAAAGGGGACTCTCCATACCCCCTTTTAATTTCGCCCAAATATAGGCATTTTTCCTTATAGATTATAATTACGGAATAAAAAATAATGTAAAACCGTCCGGCATGCTTCCTTCTCTCGTCCCGTCGGCCGCCTGTCGTAGCTTCGCGCGCGTAGTGACCGTCCGGGTGAGCGGTCCCCGCTCCGGGCGCGATGTCCGTCGCCCCGGCAGTCGGTTGGCCGGTCTGTCCCCTCCGCCGTGTTTTTTAGTATAAAATATTTGTCATTAACCGGATTAATATTAACTTTACGATACATGTTTTGATAAAATATAAACCATTCACTACTCATGCTTATGAAACGTATGCTCTTATTGGCCGTAGTGGCAGGCATCGCTGCCGGGACGGCAGGATGCAAACAGCAGGATGCACCGAAACTCGACCGGCAGGCCGTCCGGCTCTATGTGGGCGACCAGGTACGAATCACGGCCGACAGGCCCGTCGCGTGGAGCGCCGCGGACGACTTCTATGCCGCGGTGGACGCCGACGGTACCGTCACCGCCCGGCATGTCGGCACCACGACCGTGACCGCTACAGCCGACTCCGGCAGCGCCGCATGCACCGTGGAAGTCCAGCCCCGGTACAATACGTTCGTCGAACCGGCCTACGAATTAATCGGCCAAACGATTTCGCATGCGGAGATAGATGCGGTCGAAAAACGGGAAAAAATCGAAGAAACGAAGTTTTCGATTGCATATAAAGGAGAACTGCCTTACATCAAAAGGGTCGAGTATTTTTATGATGTAGCCGATGAAGATGAGCTTAATGCGATAACCGTTCGGTTTGACAAAGGATATGAAAGCGAAGTAAAGAATTTTTTGTCCGAACGATACCTGCCAGTTCCAATCAATGCCTACGTTATCAACTTTTACACTCATTATGAAACACTTGCTGCTGTAAAAGTCGTATGGTCCAATCGAGAAAAGGAGGTCGTACTCCAATATGGGCATAATCCGAAACAAATTAAACAATGAACCTTATGAAAACTTTTTATTCATTTGCAGCCGCAGCGCTTATGTTTTCCGTAGTTTCCTGCGGACGGGAAACTGCGCTTGAACCATGTTCGCCGGAACAACTCAAGTACGAACAGGACATGAACACCATCCGGGAGATGGGATACGATACATCGGAAGCATTCGCGGTCAAAGACGGATATGTCGTCGAGGGCGATATCCTGCTGACTTCAAAACACCTCGAAGATTTCCTCTCCGCACCCCAGACACGGCATACCCGCAACGGGAATTACTTTGTGGGCAAAGACCTACAAATATTATACGTTACCTATGGCGGACCAAACTTTAACGAAAAGATATTTGAAGCCATGGAATATTGGAACGAAAATGCCCAATGCAACATCGTCTTCGATGATAAGAACTGGATGCACAAAATCTCCATTCGGGAAGAGGTACTTTGGACTTATAACGGCGACGTACTCGACACTCCCGACGAGGAGACGCTGCTGGTCGTTTCACCGCCTTTCTCAACAGGCGAACCGGGCGATATCGTCATCAATACGGCCTGCAGATACCTTCCGTCTGGCGAACAGGCCATGTATATGCTTCTCCATGCCTTCGGACATGCTTTTGGATTCGGACATACGCCCGAATCGCCGGGCGACAAGGGCGACGGCTCCTACATCGAAGGCACGGCGGAATACGACCCCGCATCCATCATGGTCAGGGAATCCGACCCGCTGCGCTGGAGCGGCTTCAGTGAAAACGACATCAAGGCATTCAAGGCCGTATATCCCACCGACGAGCCGGAACCCGAGCCGGAACCGGAAGTCGATTTCAGCGACCGGTCCATGGAATGGATAGCGGATGACGGCTTCGCCATCGCCATGGGCGGGCCGTATGCCTACGGTTCGGTGAATATCGACGTTCGCGTACGGCTGACAGGCAGCGAATGGGCGGACGGTCAGGTCAGGGGGATGCGGATATACGACCTGTACACCGGCGAGGAGGTCATGCGCGGAAAGGCCGGCAGCTGCCGGCTGCAGCCAGGCGAGTACACGCTCCATTACGGGGCGGCCGTCCGGCGCGAAGACGGCACCTTCGAGTGCCGCTACGGCACCGCGGATTTCGAGGTGACTCTCCCCGGATTCGAACTCACCATGCCCATCCTCTCCCATCCCGAAGACATCGACCTCTCGCGCACAATCGTGGTGCGCTGCTCCTTCGAGACCGACGATGCCGCATGGAGAAACTTCTCCTGCTCCGTCCAACTCGTCAATCTGCGGACCGGGGAGGAGATAACGCACCAATCCTACACGCCGAACGAACGTTGGGCCTTCAGGCTGACCGAACGGGGCACCTATCGTGCGGTGGCCACCGTATCGAACGGTTCCGAGACCCTCGTTATCCGCAAAGATTTCGTCCTTCCCGAACTGACGAATCCCAAAGACATCTACCATACGCTGAACTGGCGGGCGATAGACTTCGATAAAGTCATCCAATACTACATCGACTTCTATTCGGACGAAGCCTGCACGGAGAAGCTTTCGCTGCAGCACTCCGCCGCCTGCCACTACATCGTATGGAGGCGTCACCACGACGCAGAAGGCAATCCGACGAAGAACGACAAGGTGATGGAGGATACGGTCATGCTTCCGGCGGGAGTTACGACCTACAACCTGCCCTACACATTCGAGGCGAAGGATTACCTCACGCTCCACGGATACCGGTACGACTATGAAATCGTCGGTATCGAATACCGGTAGCGATTTGGAGGGACGGCGTCCGTCTTTCTGCCGGCAGTCTGTCCGATACTTTTATATGCCGGCCGTTTTCGCGTTTCGGCTCCCCCGTATTTCCGCCGGGGGAGCCGGTTCATGCGGACAGACACCGGAGGACCGGGCGGCGGAATGAGCACAAGAAGCGACATTCCGTGTTTTTTTCGTACCTTTGACTTTATTTTAGATACTTCGTTTCGGCAAAAACGAATGATATTCGTTTTTGCACCCGACTTTTCGTATCTTTGGATGCCAAAACAGAAAGCGTATGGGAAAATATATGCTCGAAGAGGTCGTGACCAAACGGCAGGAGCGGGAGTTCCTCTCCATGGCCAAGCGACTCTACCGCGGTAACCGCAACTGGGTACAGCCCCTGGACGACGATATCAGGGCCGTGTTCGACCCCGCAAAGAACCGGATGTTCGAGGGCGGAGAGGCCATCCGTTGGATTGCCCGCAGCGGGGAGGGCGATGTGGTGGGACGTATTGCCGCCTTTTACAATATCGACCAGGCCGCAGAGGAGGAACAGCCTACCGGTGGCTGCGGATTCTTCGAATGCATTGATTCGCAGGAGGTCGCCGACATGCTTTTCGATGCGGCCCGCGAGTGGCTCCGCAGCAAGGGAATGGAGGCGATGGACGGTCCCATCAATTTCGGTAACCGGGACGAATGGTGGGGGTGCCTCGTGCAGGGATTCGAGCTTCAGCCGCTCTATACCAACCCCTACAATCCGCCTTATTACAAGGAGCTGTTCGAGCATTACGGATTCCAGAACTATTTCAACCAGTATACCTATCAGCGGAACATACGGGTGGGTGAATTCAACCAGAGCGTTTACGACCGGGTGAAGCGTCTGGAAGAGACGCCGGGTTACCGCTTCGACCACATCGACAAGAGGAACCTCGAGCAGGTGGCCGATGATTTCCGCCTTATCTATAACAAGGCATGGGCCAATTTCCCCGGGGTGCGTCCTATGACGCGCGAGGCGGCCCAGGCACTTATGCGGAACATGAAACCCATCATCGACGAGAAACTCATCTATTTCGCCTATTTCAACGACGAGCCGGTCGGTTTCTTCATCATGGTTCCCGACCTCAACCGGGTGATAGGGCGTTTCCACGGAAAGATGAACCTCGTGAACAAACTCCGTCTGATGGCTATCCTGAAGTGTACGCACAAGGCCGACCGGGTTTTCGCCATCATCTTCGGCGTAGCGCCGGAATATCACGGCCGCGGAATCGAGTCGGGTATCATGCACGAATTCGAGCAGACGGTGGCACGCGGCGAGATACACTACAAGACGCTGGAGCTGGCCTGGATGGGCGACTTCAACCCCGTCATGATACGCATGGTGGAGAATTACGTCTGTGCCCACCGCAATAAGACGCACGTGACCTACCGTTACCTTTTCGACCGTACCAAGGAGTTCAAGCGCTGCCCGCGCCTGGGGGTGAAACGGAACTGACAGAGACGATTTAACTTCATATACAAACTTCAGATAATGAAAACTACACCATTTACCAAGTACCATATCGCGAACGGTGCGAAAATGTCCGAATTCGCGGGGTACAACATGCCTATCGAGTTTACGGGCATCAACGAAGAGCACCTCAACGTGCGTGAAAAAGCCGGCGTGTTCGACGTGAGCCACATGGGCGAGATATGGATAAAGGGACCGAAAGCGCTCGATTTCCTCCAGCGGATAACCAGCAACAACGTGGCTGCCCTGACCGATGGCAAGGTACAGTACACGACCATGCCCAATGGCCGCGGCGGTATCGTGGACGACCTGCTCGTATATCGTATTGATGCCGAAACCTATCTGCTCGTAGTCAATGCGGCCAATATCGCGAAGGATTACGACCACATCGTGGAGGAGGGCAAGAAGTTCGGTCTCACCGCAGGCAAGGAGATATACAACGCTTCGGACGAGATATGCCAGCTCGCCATACAGGGTCCGCTTGCCATGAAGATTGTCCAGAAGATGTGCAAGGAGCCTGTCGAAGACCTCGTTTACTACACGTTCGTCAAGACTGAAGTGGCCGGTATTAAGGATGCTATCCTCTCCGCGACGGGTTATACCGGTGCGGGCGGCTGCGAGATATACATCGCCAATGAGGATGCCGACAAGCTCTGGGAGGCACTCTGGAAAGCCGGCGAGGAGTACGGTCTCAAGAATATCGGCCTCGGGGCACGCGACACGCTCCGTCTGGAGAAAGGTTTCTGTCTCTACGGAAACGATATAGACGATACGACGTCCCCTATCGAAGCCGGTCTGGGATGGATAACCAAGTTCGTCGAGGGCAAGGATTTCATCGACCGTCCGCTCATGGAGAAGCAGAAAGCCGAAGGGGTTACCCGCAAGCTGGTAGGCTTCAAGATGATAGACCGGGGTATACCGCGCCACGGCTACGATATCGCCGATGCCGAGGGGAATAAAATCGGCGTCGTGACGTCGGGTACAATGTCGCCCTGCCTTAAGATAGGTATCGGCATGGGATATGTGAAGCCGGAGTTTTCCAAGGCCGGCAACAACGTGTACATCAAGGTGCGCGAGAAACTGCTCAAGGCCGAGGTGGTAAAACTGCCGTTCGTATAACGGAGCGTTTTGCATACGGAAACGAGTCGGGCCGCAGGTATCCTGCGGCCCGACTGCTTTGGGGACGTAAGGCTTGGAGGAGCGGACATGCGTCGGCGGGGAGAATGGCTGTGCCAACGGCAGCATTGCTTCGTGCGGAGAAGACGAAAAGGCGAAAAACGGAGAGGATGATTGATGCCGTCGGCAGGGAATGTCCTCGGTATCGGTATCGGCCGACGGCGGGAGAGCGGGTCTGTCTGCCCGGCCGTCAGCCGATTGTTATCTTGCGGCTGTCGGGACCGGTTGTTTCGATGTACACACGCAGTGTGTCGGACGGCAGGAGCGGTTCGATTTTTTCCGGCCACTCGACCAGGCAGAGTGCTCCGCTGTCGAAATATTCGTCGTAGCCCAGGTCGTAGGCCTCGTCCAACTTTTCGATACGATAGAAATCGAAGTGAAAGATGTTGTCCCCCCTGCCGGAACGGTAGTGATTCACGAGGGCGAACGTCGGGCTGGTGACGTTGTCGGCAACGCCGAGCTGCGTGCATATTTCGCGTATCAGGGTGGTTTTCCCTGCACCCATCGCGCCGAAGAAGGCGACTACGCCGCGGCCGCCGCTGGCGGTTATGACCGCTTCGGCGGCCTTCGGCAGTTCGCCGAGCGAATCGATTGCAAGTTGTTCCATATTCGTGTCTTTGTCTGCAAAGATAGGAGATAATCCGTTCGTACGTGCATCCGTCCCCGGTTTGCCGCGGGATGTCGGCGGATTACGGCAGACGGCCGGTCGGAAGCGGCTGCGTACCTGTCGGAATGGTATGCAACTGTCGCCGGAGAGGAAAAGTTCTGAGCGGACAGGGCCTGTTCGTTTCCTGCCGGTTGTGTCCGGCAGGAAATCAAGAGTCGGAGGGGGAAAAGACGTCGGTCCGTACCGGCCACGGTACGGGCTGGCGGATACGGGTCCGTCCGGTAGCGGAGGTCAGCCTTTGGGGCGGAGGACGATGAATGGCACCATCATCTCCTCCATCGAGATGCCGCCGTGCTGGAACGTGTTCTTGTAGTAGCGGATGTATTTGTTCGCATTGTTCGGGTAGGAGAAGAAATCGTGCCCGGTGGCGAAGACATAGGTGGATGTCAGGTTGCTTTGGGGAAGCTGTGCCTCCTCGGGGCGTGTGATTTCGAAAACCTCCTTCGGGTTGTAGTTGAGGTTGCGCCCTGTCTTGTAGCGCAGGTTAGGCGACGTTTCGCGGTCGCCGATTATCTTGATGGGATTATCCACGCGGATGGTGCCGTGGTCGGAGGTGATGATGACGGTATGGCGGCGCTCGGAGAGCATCTTGAGGATGGTATAGAGGTCGGAATGTTCGAACCAGGAGCGCGTCAGGGAGCGGAATGCCGCTTCGTCCTCGGTCAGTTCGCGGATGATTTCCGTTTCGGTGCGGGCGTGTGAAAGGATATCGAGGAAATTGTAGACGATGACCGAGAAGTCGGCGTCGTAGACGTGCTGGATATTCTCGATGAGCCTTCGTCCCGCTTCGGGCCGTATCAGTTTGTCGAACGTCGTCCGCCAGCGTTTGCCGGAGGATTGCAGCTGGCGCATCAGGAACTCCTCTTCGTATTTGTTCTTGCCGCCTTCCTCGTTGTCGTTCAGCCACCGGTCCGGCATAATCTTGTCTATGGCGAGAGGCATGAGTCCTGCGAACAGCGCATTCCGGGCATATTGCGTGGCGGTGGGAAGTATGCTGCAATAGAAGTCCTCGGATTCGACGTCGTAGTAGCCGTGCAGGAGCGAGTTGATGCTCCGCCACTGGTCGTAGCGGAAGTTGTCTATGACCAGCAGCGTCGTCTTTTCGTGTTCCTCGACGATGGGAAACACGCGCGTGCGCAGCAGCGTATGCGACATGACGGGCGTGGAGGAGTCGCGGCGGTTTATCCAGTCCAGATAGTTGCGCTTCACGAATTTGCCGAATTCGTTGTCCGCCTCGTTCTCCTGATACGAAAGGATTTCGCGGATGCTGTCGTCCGTGGAATCTGTCAGTTCAATCTCCCAGTTTACCAGTTTTTTGTAGATGGCACACCATTCTCCGAAGTCGCGGGCGTCGGCCAGCGAGGAGGAGATGCGCCCGAATTCGGCACGGTAGTCGGCGGTGTTCCGCTCGGTGACGAGCTGTTGGGAATGTACGTTTTTCTTTATCGAGAGGAGTACCTGGTTGGGATTGACGGGCTTGATGATGTAATCGGCTATCTTGGAGCCTATCGCCTTGTCCATGATGCTCTCCTCTTCGCTCTTGGTAACCATTATCACCGGGGTGGTGGGGCGCTGTTCCTTGATGAGCGGCAGGGTTTCGAGTCCGGTCATGCCGGGCATCATTTCGTCCAGAATGATAAGGTCGTAGGGGGTGGTTCGCACCATCTCTATCGCGTCGGCTCCGTTGTTGCATGTGTCTACATCGTACCCTTTTCCCCGCAGGAAAAGGACGTGCGATTTGAGCAAATCGACCTCGTCGTCTACCCATAGTATCCTTACTTCGTTCATGGCGTTTTGTTTTCACGCGGCTCGGCTCGCCGGCACTCTCCGCAAAGTTACTTCAATTCCCTGTTAATATGAAAGGCTTCCGGCGCTTTATTATTGTGTCGTAAGGGATATTTTTTTGATTTTTTGCAGGTTCGGAGTACGCTGAAATGAAAATGGCATATAAATTGTTGGATGGAACAAAGATGTTGCGGTCCCTGCGCGTGAGTGGTTGTCGGATAATAAAATGGCTTCCGGCCGCGTTCTCTATTCGCGCTGCGGCAGGAAAACTGACCGGATTTGTTATCGTCCAATCCCTCCGGAATCCATTGCGCGGAGCGATAATGTTGATTGTCAGAAGCGCTTTGCAGGATACGGCGAAGAAAAAAATTGGTATACGGTTGATATTATTAATTAATAAATAAGTATATTTGCAGTCCTCAATGGTACTGCAGGATAACGAATATTTAAATACTTACAAACATGACGAAGGCCGATATAGTTAATGAAATCTCGAAACAGACCGGAGTAGAGAAGGCGCAGGTTCAGCAGATTGTTGAAGCGTTTATGGAGAGCGTGAAGAACGCGCTCATAGAAAACAAGGACAAGAAAGGCAAGGACAGGGGCGTATTCCTGAGGGGGTTCGGCAGCTTCATCATCAAAGACCGTGCTCCGAAGGTGGCGAGGAATATTACCGAGGGTACCTCCATCGATATTCCCGCTCACTGCATTCCTGCATTCAAGCCTTCCAAGAGTTTCGTGGCGCAGATTAAGAACGACACGATGAAGGAGCAGCCGAAAAAGAAAAAATAGGCAATTAATTTCTATCTAACCACAAATATTAAAATTGAGAAACTATGCCAAGTGGTAAAAAACGCAAGGGGCATAAAATGGCTACCCACAAGAGGAAAAAACGTCTGAGAAAAAACAGGCATAAAAAGAAAAAATAGGTAGCTGAATTTATGTTTTCGTAAGAATAGATAAAGCTGAAGACGCAAGGTTCTTTGGCTTTATTTATTGATTCTTGGCGGAAAGGCATGCGCAGGAGACCTGCGGGTCCGGCGCATGCGGCTTTCCGGTTTGCGGTTTCCCATAATGAAGTAACAGATGAACAGGGAACTGATTATCAATGTATCCAAAAGTGAGATAACCATAGCCCTCGCGGAGGACAAACGGCTGGTCGAGCTTGGTAAGGAGAGTGTAAAGACCGGATTCGCGGTAGGCGATATCTATCTGGGTCGGGTTCGCAAAATAATGCCTGGTCTGAATGCGGCATTCGTGAACATAGGTCACGAAAAGGACGCTTTCATACACTATCTCGACCTCGGTCCGCAGTTCGCCTCCCTGCAAAAGCTCGTGGGACAGCTCACCGGAGCGAAGAAGAAAAACGTGCAGTTCGACACGTTCAAACTCGAACAACCCATCGGCAAGACCGGCAAGATAGCCAACCTGCTCGCCACGGGACAGTCCATCGTGGTGCAGATAGCCAAAGAAGCCATCTCCACGAAAGGACCCCGGCTTACGTCGGACATCTCCCTTGCAGGGAGGAACGTGGTGCTCATTCCTTTCTCGAACAAGATTTCCATCTCCCAGAAGATTCGCTCGGCGGAAGAGCGCAAGCGGCTCAAGAAGATAGCCCTGTCGATACTGCCCAAGAATTACGGTGTGATAATACGTACCGCCGCGCAGGGCAAGAACGAAACGGATATAGGTCAGGATATAACTTCCCTTATCGATAAATGGGAGGAGGTGCTTCGGAATATCAAGACGCTCGAACCTCCGTCGCTGCTGCTCGGCGAGATGAATCGGGCCAATACCATCCTGCGCGATTCGCTGAACGGTTCGTTCAGTGCCATCGTAGTGGATGACAAGGAGATGTACGACGAAGTGAGGGAGTATATCAAGGTCATCGCGCCGGAACAGGAGAAGATAGTGAAGCTGTACAAGGGCAAGATTCCCGTTTTCGACCATTACGATATTTCGCGCCAGATAAAGTCGCTCTTTTCCAAATACGTTTCGCTCAAGCGTGGGGCGTATCTCATCATCGAGCATACGGAGGCGATGAACGTCATAGACGTGAACAGCGGCAACCGTGCCAAGGTGGCCGACGACCAGGAGAGCACCGCAATGGACGTGAATCTCATGGCGGCCGAAGAGATAGCCCGCCAGCTCCGGCTGCGCGACATGGGAGGTCTCATCATCATCGATTTCATCGACCTGCACAAGGCGGAGAACCGTCAGAAACTCTATAAGACCATGCAGGAGTTCATGGCCGGCGACAAGGCGAAACATACGGTGCTGCCGCTCTCCAAGTTCGGATTGATGCAGATAACCCGCCAGCGGGTACGGCCCGAGGCCATCGAGCATCTGGAAGAGGTCTGCCCCATGTGCGGCGGTACGGGCAAGGTGACCTCGACGGTCAGCATCGAGCGCGAGCTGGAGAATATGATTTCGTATTATGCGGGAGAGAAAAAGATAAAACAGCTCCGGCTGCTCGTGAGCCCTTATGTGGCGGCTTACCTGAAGAGCGGTTTTCCGAGCGTCAGGCGCCGTTGGATGAGCAAATACGGTTTCCGGCTGAAGATAGGCATCGACCAGTCGCTGGGCATCGTGGAATATAAATTCCTGGACCGGAAGGACAGGGTATTGTTATAGCATCGGAGCACTATCGGATGAAACCCGGCTGCCGGAACCGTTATGAACGGGGAGTGTGGCCGGGTTTCCGTTCCCGGTTGCAGCAGCCGGTACCGTTGGGGTACCGGCCCGTGTCGGATAGGGGCCTGGCAGAGAGGCGGAACCGTTTCGGACCGACAGGCTGATGTATTTGCGGACGGCAGGGGTTGGCGGGCGTGTCTGTCCCGGGCAACCCGCTTCCGGTGGAGAATCGGTATTGAGATTGCGTGTATGGAAACGATGAAGGAGATATTGGAGCGCGCGGCGGCCTCTCCGGCCGGAAAGGAACTGGCCGCTGCGGCGGCGTCCGGAGAGGTGGCGGTACTGAAAGGCGTGTCGGGTTCTGCCTATGCGCTGTATGCCGCTGCGGTCGTGGAGCGGCGGGGTGGCGTGCACATCTTCGTCTGCGGGGATAGGGATGCGGCAGCCTACCTGATGAACGACTTCTACTCCCTGCTGGGCGAAGAGGGGGTGATGTTCTTTCCGACCGGTTACAAGCGTTCCGTACAGTTCGGGCAGGAGGATGCGTCGGGTGTCGTCCAGCGCACGGCGGCGCTGAATGCCCTCCGCGGTTTCGAAGGGAAAAGGCATCTGGTTGTCTGTACCTATCCGGAGGCTTTGGCCGAGAAGGTGGCCGATGCGGGAGAGCTCGGCCGGCGGACGGTGACGGTCGGTTGCGGCGAGCGGATGGAGATGAGTTTCCTGGCCGATGTGCTGGAGGAGTATGGCTTCACGAAGGTGGATTTCGTCTATGAACCGGGGCAGTACTCCCTGCGCGGCGGTATCATCGATATCTTTTCGTTTGCCGAGAACAGGCCCTGCCGTATCGACTTTTTCGGCGACGAGGTGGAGTCTATCCGCCGTTTCGACATCGCTTCGCAGCTCTCCACGGAGAAGCTCGAACAGGTGGAGATAGTGCCGGACATGAAGGGGAGCGTAAGCGCCGGCCACAGCGTGTCGCTTCCGGAGTTTGCCGGCGAAGCCGTGTGGTGGGCCGACGACCTGAGCCATACGCTGCGCCGGGTGGACGACATCCGTAAAAAGATGCTGGCCGAGGCCGATGCGCCCGAACGGGTGGATGCACGTGTGACGAGTGCCCGGCAGTTGTCGTCGGCGCTGGAGGACAGGACGCTGCTGCTGCGGGGGGACGGCCCGAAGGAGCTGTCCGCCTCCCGTACGGTCGTTTTCGATACCCTGCCGCAGCCCGCTTTCAATAAACGTTATGAGCTGCTTGCCAAAGATATACATGACCGAAGCGAAGCGGGTTACAAAGTCTGCATCCTTTCCGATAACAAGGCGCAGATAGAGCGCTTGGGGAACATCTTCGCATCGGAAGGATTCCCGAGGGTGAAGTTCGCGGCACTTCCCGTCACCCTGCACGAAGGTTTCGTGGACAACGGGCTCCGGCTTTGTCTCTATACCGACCACCAGTTGTTCGAACGCTATCAGCGTTATTCGCTTCGGGGTGAGATAGACCGCAGTCAGGCGCTCACCGTGGCGGAGCTGAACGAGTTGAAGCCGGGCGACTACGTGGTGCATATCGACCACGGCGTGGGGCGTTTCGGCGGTCTGGTGCGGACGGTGGAGAACGGCAAGGTGCACGAGGCCGTGAAGCTCGAATACCGGGACGGCGATGTGCTGCTGGTCAATGTCCATGCGCTGCACCGCATTTCGCGCTACAAGGATAAGGACAGCGATACGCCGCCGCGCGTCTATAAGCTCGGTTCGGGAGCGTGGCAGCGCATGAAGAACGCCACGAAGAGCGCCGTCAAGGATATTGCCCGCGAACTCATCAAGCTGTATGCCGAGCGCAAGGAGAGCGGCGGTTTTGCCTTTTCGCCCGACGGTTATCTGCAGCATGAGCTGGAGGCGTCGTTCCCTTACGAGGAGACTCCCGACCAGCAGCAGGCCGTCGAGCTCGTGAAGCACGACATGGAGCAGGCACAGCCGATGGACAGGCTCGTGTGCGGCGACGTGGGGTTCGGCAAGACGGAGGTGGCCGTCCGGGCTGCCTTCAAGGCGGTGGCCGATTCCAAGCAGGTGGCCGTTCTGGTACCCACGACCATTCTGTCCCTGCAGCACTACCGTACCTTTTCGGAGCGGCTGCGGGGTCTGCCTGTGCGGGTGGAGAACCTGAGCCGCGTGAAGAGCGCCAGGGAAGTGAAACAGATACGCGAGGAGCTGGCGGCAGGCAAGATAGACATCCTTATCGGGACGCACAAGATACTCGGCAAGGATATCCGGTTCCACGACCTCGGACTGCTCATCATCGACGAGGAGCAGAAGTTCGGCGTGTCGAGCAAGGAGAAGTTGCGCCAGATGAGCGTACATGTGGATACGCTGACGCTCACGGCGACGCCCATTCCGCGGACGCTGCAGTTTTCGCTGATGGGTGCACGCGACCTCTCCGTAATCGCCACCCCACCGCCCAACCGCCGGCCTATCGTCACGGAGTCGCACCTTTTCGACGAGGAGATTATCCGCGAAGCGGTCGAGGCGGAGCTGGCACGCCACGGACAGGTCTTCTTCGTCCACAACCGGGTGGACAATATCGAGCAGATTGCCGACCTCATCCGCCGTCTTTGTCCCAAAGCGAGGGTGGTGACCGGCCACGGACAGATGCCCGCGCAGCAGCTCGAAAAACTCGTCATGGACTTCATTTACGGCGAGTTCGACGTGCTGGTGGCCACGACCATCATAGAGAACGGCGTCGATATTCCCAACGCCAATACCATCATCATCAACGACGCCCAGAATTTCGGCCTCAGCGATTTGCACCAACTGCGCGGCCGCGTGGGGCGTTCCGACAAGAAGGGGTACTGCTATCTCCTGACTCCTCCCGACGAGCTGCTTACTTCCGATGCCCGGCGCAGGATACGGGCCGTGGAGGAGTTTTCGGACCTCGGGGCCGGATTCAACATCGCCATGCAGGACCTCGATATACGCGGAGCAGGCAATCTGCTCGGAGCCGAACAGAGCGGTTTTATCGCCGATATGGGGTTCGAAACCTATCAGAAGATATTGGCCGAAGCGGTCGCCGAGCTTCGGGCCGAAGGCGTTGCGGAAGCCGGCGGATTGCTGGAGGGCGGTCGGGAGCGAGAAAGAACGGTACAGTACCTCACCGATGCGCAGATAGAGACCGACATAGAGGCTTTGCTCCCGGACGACTACATCGGCCAGAGTGCCGAAAAGCTGCGCCTGTACCGCGAACTGGACAGTATGAACGACGAGCAGCAGATGCGCCGTTTCGAGGAGCGGCTCACCGACCGTTTCGGTGCGTTGCCCGATGCCGCCCGCAGCCTGATGGATGTGGTCCGGTTGCGTTGGCGAGCCGTCGCTCTCGGCTTCGAGTGGGTGAAGGTGAAGAACGGGCTCATGCTGCTGCGCTTCATCTCCGACAGCGCATCTCCGTATTATAAGAGTGCGCTGTTCATGGGAATACTGAAATACGTGTCGAAAAATAATGCGAAATTTGTGCTGAAACAGAACAATAATAGGCTGATGTTGACAGTTAGAGAGGTAAAAGGCATGGGCCAGGCCTGGGAGATACTCGACCGGATGCACGCCGGGGCGTTGGCCGAAGGGGATACCTCCGGGAAAAACGTCGGCTGAAGGGCGCGCTTCGTGCGGAAAGAACTCCTGCAGGGGCGGGAGGCACAAAAACGTTCGCATGCGTGAGAGTATGAACCTGATTGTTGATATAGGCAACAGTCGCATGAAGGTGGCTGTTTTCAGCGGGGGAGAGATAGTGGAACGGTGGACTTTCGGGTGCCGTGAAATCGGGAGGTTTGACGAAATCTTCAGCAGGTACGCCGGATTCGACCGCGCCATCCTCTCTTCCACCCGCGACGAAAATCCGGAGCCGGAAGAGATGCTGCGCTGCCGGAGCGGTTATTTTCTGAAGTTCGCCAATACCGTTCCCGTCCCTTTGGAAAACGGATACGGTACGCCGCATACGCTGGGCTGCGACAGACTTGCTGCGGCTGTCGGCGGAGTGGGGATGTTGCCGGGGCGCAACCTGATGATAGTGGATTTCGGGTCGGCCATTACCTGCGACATCGTAACGGCGGAAGGGCGTTACCTCGGCGGCAGCATATCGCCGGGGCTGGGTATGCGGTTCAGGTCGCTCGCCGACTATACGGACCGGCTGCCGCTGCTGGAGGCCGAAGCATGTGTCGGTTATGAGGAGCGGGAAGTACCCTCTTCCACGGTCGGGGCCATGGTGTCGGGCGTGGCGGGAGGTATCGAACTGGAGATAAGGGGAAGAATGGAGCGTTATGCCGGGGAATTTGCCGGATTGACTACTATTTTTACGGGGGGAGATGCCCCTCTCTTTGAAAAAAGATTTAAAAATACGATATTTGCGAACCACGAACTGGTTCTTGCCGGTCTGAATACCATCTTGGATTATAATGCGGATAGAAAACAGAGTCTATAAAGCTGTATTGTCGTTCCTGTTGTCGTGCCTGCCGTTGGCGGTATCCGCGCAGAGCAGCAGCATCAATACTTTCTCACCGTATTCCTATTACGGCATAGGCGACATCATGGCGCAGGGCCCTTCGTTTTCGCGTGCCATGGGCGGCGTAGGACTCGGATTCAGGTCGCCGATAGCGATAAACTCCCTCAACCCCGCTTCGTACAGCGCTATCAACAGGCAGACGGCGCTCTTTCAGGTCGGTCTTTACGGACAGAACTATTATCTGCGGTCGCAGGATACGAAGAGCAGTTACAATACATTTAATGTAAGCGAAATAGCTTTGCAGCTTCCCATTGCCGAGGGCCTCGGTTTCACGGTGGGCATCTCGCCGTTCAGCAGTGTGGGGTACCGTATCACCCAGTCGGAAGAGGGTTCCGATGTCTGGGAGGAGATAGGGTACGTCCACTACCTTTATTCGGGTTCCGGCGGTATCAACAGTTACCGGGCGGGTTTGGGCTATGCCGTTACCGACTGGCTCTCCCTCGGAGCGGAAATGATATATTATCAGGGTAATATCACCCGGAATTTCCAGCAGACCGTCGTGCCCGTTACGGGCAGCGGATATTATCTGGGCATGAGTTCCGACAATCAGGAACACGTGAGCCGGGTCTTTGCCGATTTCGGCCTGCAGGCCCGGTTGTGGAAAAAGAACAACCGGACGCTCAACCTGGGTATTTCGTACAGCATGGGCGGGAGACTCAACAGCCGGGTTTCGGAGGTCGTGATGCACGGTCCCTATTTTTCGGCGGTCGGTTACGACAAGGTGGTGGACAGGCAGTACCGTTCCGATTTCCGTCTTCCGGATATCTTCCAGGGAGGTCTCTATTATCAGGCGCCGAAATTCAGCGCAGGCCTCGATTACAGTTACGGCAGTTGGAGCGTGAACGGCGCCGACGACAAGTTCGGGGTGCGTTATCGCAATACCCACACCGTGGCGGCCGGAATACAGTTCATCCCCAATCCCGGCGACGTGCGCAAGGTGATGAACAGGTGGTCGTACCGGCTGGGGGCACGGTATGACCAATATTATATGGTTATCGGGGGGCACAACATAGACGAGGCGGCGGTGACGTTCGGCGTCGGAATTCCGTTGGGTACCCGCGGCGTGAACAATGTCAATGTAGGGTTCGAGTTCGGTACGCGCGGACGCGCGGTGGCAGGCCTGGTGCGGGAGAACTATTTCAAGGTCTCGGTAGGGCTCAGCCTGTTCGGCGACGACTATTGGTTCGTGAAGTACAAATACGACTAAATCGGATTTAAATAAAAAAACGGGAACATTATGAATTCGTTGAAATTAAAGCTATTTATCGTTGCCGCCGCAGTGCTGGGCGGCAGTCAGGCTTTTGCCCAGAACGTGCAGCTTGGACCGGAATGGGGCGAGGATGCGACGCAGGAGCAGCGCTTCGAAAACGCCAAGACCTTCAACTATTACCGGGATGCCTACAATGTCCAGAATTACGACAAGGCACTCTCCTATCTGCCCGAACTGCTTGAGAATTCTCCCCGCGGCGCACAGAATATCTATGTGTATGCCATCAATATCTATAAGAATAAGATACAGCGCAGCATGGATGTGAAGCAGCGTCAGGTGTATGTCGATTCGCTGCTGACGCTGTACGACATGCGCATCCAGTATTTCGGCGACAACGCCAAGTACGGCCGTCCCTACATACTCGTTCAGAAGGCAAAGGATTATCTCAGTTTCATGCCGATGGACCGCGACGGCGTGCGCGAGGTCTTCGTGGAGGCGATAGAGGCCAATGCCGACGACCCGGACGTGGACTTCATCAATATCTATTTCAATGAACTGACCACGGACTACAAGAACGACCTGGTCGAGACGGATTATTATCTGGAGCAGTACGAGTGGCTCGCTTCCCTGCTGGACAAGGTGACCGCTCCGGAGGCCGACAGCGCCAAGGAGACGTTCGATACGCTCTTCGTATCGAGCGATGCCGCCGGCTGCGACAACATCGAACAGATTTTCAAGGCCCGTGTAGAGGCCAATCCGACAGACGTTACCACGTTGGGCAAAGCCTTTACGCTGCTTATGCGCAGCGAGTGCCATACGGCATTCCTGACCGAAGTGGGCGAAATGTACTATAATGCCGACCCGACGGCTGCGACTGCCAAACTCGTTGCTTCGGCCTTCGTGAAGGTGGGGGACAACGCAAAGGCGGTGAGCTTCCTGAAAGCCGCTTTCGACAAGGAGACCGACCCGCTGAACAAAGCGACGCTCGCGGTGGAGATAGCGGCGACCGAATTGGTGCTCAAGAATGCTTCCGTGGCTGCCAATTATGCCAGTCAGGCCCGTCAGCTCGACCCGTCGAACGGTTATGCTGCCATCATGCTCGCACAGGCGTATGCTGAAGGTGCGACCGCCTGTGAGGGATTCGACCGTCAGACCGTTTATTGGCTGGCTTACGACATACTCGCTTCCGCCCGTTCGCTGTTCGAGAACGGTTCGCCGGAGCAGCAGCAGATAGACCAGACCATGAGTATGTTCCGCCGTTCGTTCCCGTCGAACGACGAGCTCTTCTTCCGCGGCCTGACGACTGCGGGGGCGGCATACGACGTGAAGTGCGGTTGGATTACGGGACGTACCACGGTCAAGATGGTTGAGTAAAAAGGGTGAAAACGAATTGCGGCGTCCCGTATTACGGGACGCCGCATAATTGATTATGGGCTTTTGGAGTACGTTTGCAAGGTGTGGGACGGTATTTCTCATTGCGGGAAGTGCTCTCTTGTCATTGTCGTGCAAAAAGGAGAAGGCGCGCGGAAATGTCAATCCGGAAACCCTGATTACCATGCAGAGTGAGGACCTCAGCATGACCGTGAGCAAAAACGGTCTGAAGTCCTACCATTTTACCACGCCGCTGATGCAGCAGTACGGCCTGGCGGCCGAACCCTATACGAAATATCCCGATGGGGTTTTCGTGCAGACCTTTCAGGATTCCACGGAGGTGGTCGAGTCTACGCTCCGTGCCGACGAGGCCATCAATTACGAGAAGCGCGACCTGTGGATGGCGAGCGGGCATGTGGTCGCTTCGGGTTCCGGCAATACGCTCTATACGGAGCAGTTGTTCTGGGATGCCAAGACCGACAGGGTCTATTCGAATGTACGGGTGAAGGTCGTCGATAAGGACGGAGAGCATTACGGGGAGGGTTTCGAGTCGGACAAGGACTTGAAATCATGGATGTTCCGTGATTATGAGGGGACGATAGCCGTGGAGACTGCCCCCAATGAAGAGTATGACGGTGCGGCAGGCGGCCCGTCGGACGCCTCTGCCGGAGAACAGACGGTTCCCTCCGGCGGCAGGAGCGGCGGGAACGGTTATGTTCCGAGCCGGCGGCAGGTGTTGTCTCCGGGGTGGAATCCGACCCAGGGAGGAGGAACACTGCGTCCGGTACCCGCTCTCGAAGAGGGCGACCCCGGTACGGAGAATGTCTTCCGGCCCGAATCCGGGGAGGAGGACGAACGTGCGGAGTAAATGGGCTCGGTAATTGTCATAGCGGTGGTCTCGTTGCTGTTGTCGGCGTTCTTCTCCGGCATGGAGATAGCGTTCACCAGTTCCAACAAGCTCAAACTCGAGATAGACCGCAAACAGGACGGTCTGTTCGGCAGGATAGCCGACGTGTTCATCAACAACCCCGGTCAGTATATCACCACCATGCTGGTGGGGAACAACATCGTGTTGGTGCTCTATTCGCTCAACATGACGGTTATCATTCATGCACTGGCCGATATGTGGGGGCTGCGGCTCGGTACGGGAACCTGGTCGGTACTGCTCGAATCGCTGATATCCACCGTCATCATCATCTTCGTCGGGGAGTTCACTCCGAAGGCTATCGTCAAGTTGCGGCCCAATGCCTACCTCAGGGCTTTCTCCGTGCCGCTCTATTTCTTTTATATCGTGCTCTATCCGATTGCGAAGTTCGCTACCTGGCTGTCGTTCGGTCTGCTGCGCCTGTTCGGTATCCGAGTCAAGGACAGCGACGGCATCAAAAGTTTCGAAAAGGTGGACCTGGAGAATCTGCTGGAGGAGAATACCGAGACGCAGTCGGAACAGGAGAACGAAATCAGAATCTTTCAAAATGCCCTCGATTTTTCGGATATCCTTGTCCGGGACTGCATGGTGCCGCGCGTGGATGTGGAAGCGGTCGATGTGGAGAGTTCCATCGGCGAGATATACGGCCGGTTCATCGAGAGTCAATATTCCCGTATCTTCGTATGGGACGGTTCGATAGACAACATAGTCGGTTATGTGAATATCAAGAGTCTTTTCCGGAATCCCGCCAGTATCCGGGATATTATGATAGGCGTTCGTTACGTGCCGGAGACCATGCCTGCGGAGCGGCTGCTCGAAGAGTTCACCAAGAACAAGATATCGGTGGCGGTCGTTATCGACGAGTTCGGAGGAACGGCGGGCATCATCTCTTTGGAGGATGTGCTTGAGGAGATATTCGGCGAAATAGACGACGAACACGATACGTCCGACATGGTGGAGAGACAGGTGGCCGAGAACGAATATGTCTTTTCCAGTCGTCTGGAGGTAAAATATCTCAATGAGAAATACGGCCTCGGAATAGAGGAGTCCGACGAGTACGAAACGCTTGCGGGGTATATCATTTCCAATGAGAACGGGATTCCTCCGACCGGAGCGGAGGTCAGCATCGGCAACAAATTGATTCGGATACTCAAATCTTCCTCTTCCCGTATCGAACTCGTGAAGGTCAGGCTTTTGTAGGGCGGTGCCCTGCCTGCGGCGCCCTTTTGGGCCGCTGTCCGGAAAATTTCGTTTTCGGACAGGGTGTTGTACGGGGAAAATTATTATCTTTGAAGCCGTTTTAGTCTGGATATGTGTGCCGCGGGTCCGGTACGGGACTTCCGGAACGGAGGAGGGCGCGGGACGACGGGGCGAAACGGCTCCGGTACGTTTCCGGACGCAGCGAAGGATAATTGAATAAACAACATAGAGTATGGCAAGTCTTAACACTTTAAGAACCAAAGGAGGCGTGATAGTGACCATCGTGATTTTCGTGGCGCTTCTCGCATTCCTTATCGGCGACGTATTCACCTCCGGCAGCAGCCTGATGAATTCCCGCAAGATGCGTGTGGGCGAAATCAACGGCAAGAACATCGGTTATGTCGATTTCCTGAACGAGGCCGATTACATGGGTTCCATATACAAGATGATGTGGGGCCGCGACGCTTTCTCCGCTCAGGAGCAGGAGATGGTCTATAACCTCGCATGGGAGCAGCTTATCATGGATAATTCGCTCAAACCTGGATTCGACAGGATGGGGATGACGGTTTCGGAGGCGGAACAGTTGGACATGCTCGACGGTGTTTATCTGTCGCCGGTCGTAACCTCTACCTTTGTCAATCCTTCGACGGGGCTGTTCGACCCGCAGTTCATGAAATCCTTCATGAGCAGCGTGACCGGAAGCGATGGTTCGTATGCCATCTGGGCTTTTCTGCGCAATCAGATGCAGCAGGAACGGGTAATGAGCAAGTACCTTGCTCTGGTCGAGGGCGGTTTCTATGCCAACGCGCTGGAGGTGGCTCACGGAGTGAGGGTTTCCAACCATACCTATGCGGCCGACGTCATCGGCAAGGATTACTATACCGTACCCGATTCGTTGGTGAACGTTACCCAGACCGATATCAAAAAGTATTATGACGACCACAAGGAGGCTTTCAAACAGGGTGCTTCGCGCAATATAGAGTATGTGGTGTTCGACGTGATGCCTTCCGATGAGGATTATGCGGAGGCGAAACGCATGGTGGACGACATTGCCGCGGAGTTCGCGGGCAGCGACGCCCCGATGCAGTACGCTACGCTCAATTCCCAGACCAAGCCCGATGCCAATTATTACGGAGAGGACGAACTCTCTGCCGAGTTGGCTGCGCTCGCTTTCGGAAACGGCGGCGAGACGATGAGCGGTCCCACCCTGAACGGCGACGAATATACGGTTTCGCGGGTAGCCGATGTACGCATGATGCCCGACACCCTCGGAGCCAAACATATCCTGCTTCAGAAAGGGCAGGAGAAACTGGCCGACAGCCTCGTTGCCGCCATCCGTTCCGGGGCCGATTTCGCTGCTCTGGCCCTTGACAATTCGTTCGACAGGTCGGTGTTCCAGAATTCGGGCGACCTCGGCAGGTTCACGCCCGCACAGGTACCCGCCGAGTTTACCGATGCCGCCCTTGCGGCCAACGTAGGGGACGTGTACGTCGTGGAGAGCCCTGCCGGACTGCAGGTGGTACAGCTCACCTACAAGAGCCGTCCGGTGCGGAAGGCCCAGATAGCTACCGTGACATATAAGGTGGACCCGAGTGCCGCGACTATCCAGACCGCATACCAGAAAGCCAGCGGTTTCGTTACCGCGGCGGGCGGTACGATGGAGGGCTTCAACCAGGCCGTGAACGATGCCGCACTCTCGAAAAGAACGGTGCGCATCCGCAATACGGACCGTACCATCAGCGGGCTGGAGAACTCGAAGGAGATAGTACGCTGGGCTTTCAACGGAAAGGCGGGCGATATCTCGCAGATTATGGACATAGACGGCGACTATTATGTAGCGGCTCTCGTGGATGTGAAGGAAGAGGGATATGCTCCGCTCGCACAGGTGTCCGCTCAGATAACCAAGACGCTTCTCAACAGGGAGAAGGCCCGTATCATAGAGAAAGAGATGGCAGGCGGTACGCTCGAAGAGGCTGCACGGGCGGCGGATGTGGAGGTCGAGTCCGTGAGCGGTGTCAAATGGAGCGCATTCTATATTCCCGAGGTGGGGGTTGAGCCGCAGCTTATCGGAGCGGTTTCGGCGGTTCCGGCCGGAGAACTTTCGCTGCCGGTAGAGGGGGTAAGCGGCGTATATCGGTTCGTCGTGACCGATGTGCAGACCTCCGGCGAGGCAACCGACGAGAGCGAACGGGTACGTCTCAATACCAATGCGCTGAATTATGTCGGCGAACGTACGATGCAGGCGTTGACGGAAGAGAGCGATGTGACCGATATGCGGGTGCGCTTCTTCTGAGGGACAGGCTTTACAGGATAGCATGACACGATAACGAGACAGGTTAATCATTGCAAGGCCGCCCGCTAACGGGGCGGCCTTCGGTTTAATAGGGAAAGGAGTTTAGATATGACATTGGAACAGCGCGTTAATGACGATATCAAGCAGGCGATGCTTGCGAAACAGCCGGAGCGGCTCGCTGCACTTCGGGCCGTGAAGGCGGCTATCCTGCTGGAGAAGACCTCGGGGACGGCCCACGAACTGACGGATGCCGATGTGGTGAAGCTCATGCAGAAACTCGTGAAGCAGCGGCGGGAGTCTGCGGAGCTCTATACCTCAGCCGGACGTGCCGAGCTTGCAGCAAACGAGCTTGCCGAAGCGGGCATTATCGAGGAGTATCTTCCGAAACAGTTATCCGCCGCGGAGTTGGAGGCGGCGCTCCGCGATATCATTGCCCAGACGGGAGCCGTATCGCCTGCCGACATGGGGAAAGTGATGGGAGTGGCGACCAAGAAGCTGGCCGGCCTGGCGGATGGCAGGGCGATATCCGAGGCTGTCAGGAGGCTGCTGAACTGAGGCCTGGCTGCGGGCGGTATCGGTTACCGTCTTTTCGGCGGAGATGTTCCGGGTGGCGGCAGCCGTAGGGCGGTCGTCGGGGACGACCTTGTGTGGAGAGAGAAAGAACGGCTGTAAAACGGGGCGAACGGTACCGGGTGCTGCGGATGCCGGAAAGGGCGGATGTGATATCATTGCGAATGGCTGCGTTATTATTTGCGGAGGCGCATTCGGTTATTTACGGCAGCAAGCGCCTTTCATTCCGTGTCTTGATGTTTTGCAGCTTCGTGTTTCCATAGACTGGAAGAGGCCGTATCGGATTGAACTGTATCCTTTGTTCGAGCCGACACGGCCTTTTCGTTATATGGAGGTTGTGGGTGGGAAAGTATTTTGGGCCCGGACTGTCATTTTTGGATGCCTGATATACATTGGCCGCATCCGTGCGGTCGCATTCCTTTCCGGCGGAACCGTTTTCCGGTCGGGTGGTTACATTTCGTCGAGTGCGAAATCCACCGCCCGGTTGAGCTGTCGGTTGAAGGGCGCGGTGGTGGCGAAACTCGCTGTCACCCTTGCGAGCAGGGCGGGGGAGAGCAGGAAGGCTTCGCTGACTGGCCTCTCCAGACAGAAATCTTTCAGCCGGAGGTACTCGGCATAGGGGGAGTCTGTCGGAAAACCGGCCGGTACCCGTTTGAGTGCATTCTCCCGGTTGAGCGAGAAGTCCTGTGCCTGTCCGATATTGCGGACGAACTCTTCGCCGTTGAACAGAATCTCTTCCCGGACGCTTTTGAGGACGGCCGGTTCGGGCATGTAGAGTCCCGTGACGAGCATGGGACCGCCCGACGGCGTGCCGTCGGAGCGCTCCGGATGTTCCGGTTCGATGTGAAGATAGTAGCCGGAATGTCCCGATTTCTTGCCGCCCGGGGATATGAAGATGCCGATGTGCGATTTGTAGGGCCGTTTGTCGGAACTGAACCGGATGTCGCGGTAGATTCTGTAAGTACACTCTTTCGGAGTGAGGTCGCCGACCGTGCTGTCGAACGAGGCGATACCCGCTATCAGCCGTGCGGCGAACTCTTCCGTCGCGGCTTTTACCCGGAGGTATTCCGTCCTGTGTGTTTCGAACCACTCCCGGTCGTTGTGTTCCTGCAGTTCGCGCAGGAAATCCAGAATTCTTTTCATATGTCGTAGGCCGTCCCGTTTTTTCTCCGGAGAAAAACGATTCCCTGCAGAGCCGAAACTGCCCGACACAAAGATGCCAAAAAATTCCCGTTCAGGGAAACGGTCGGGGGCGTTCTCGGCTTCTTGCCGCAGGAAGAGTACGGTACGTCAAAAAAATTGAAACTTCGTTGCTTTCTTCGTACCTTTGCGGATGGATAACATAAATAACCGGTAGTATGGCACTGTTCAACATATTCAAGAAGAAAAAGGAGGAGGCCGGGCCCGAGGAGCAGGTTTCCCGGCAGCAGGAGCTAAACGAGGGACTGAAAAAGACCAAAGAGGGAATTTTCGGCAAGCTCGCCCGTGCCGTGGCCGGCAGGTCTCAGGTGGACGAGGCGATGCTCGACGACTTGGAGGAGGTGCTCATCACCTCCGATGTGGGGGTAGATACCACCGTGAAGATAATCCGCAACATCGAGGCCCGCGTGGCGCGCGACAAATATATGAATTCCGGAGAGCTCAAGTCCATTCTTCGCGAGGAGATAAGTGCTCTGCTGCAGCAGAGTGACAGCCGCCGCGACAGCTTCGGACTGGACGTGAAGGAGGGTGCTCCCTATGTCGTGATGGTGGTAGGGGTGAACGGTGTCGGCAAGACCACTACGATAGGCAAGCTGGCAGCCCAGCTCGTGCGTGCGGGCAAGAAGGTCTATATCGGTGCGGCGGATACGTTCCGGGCGGCCGCCATCGACCAGCTTCAGGTATGGGCCGACCGGGCGGGGGCGACGATGATAAAACAGGAGATGGGGGCGGACCCCGCTTCCGTGGCTTTCGATACGCTCAAGTCGGCCGTTGCCAACGGGGCGGATGTCGTATTGATAGATACGGCCGGCCGGCTGCACAACAAGGTCGGTCTGATGAATGAACTGACGAAGATACGCAACGTGATGGCCAAGGTTATCCCCGATGCTCCGCACGAGGTGATGCTCGTGCTGGACGGCAGTACGGGGCAGAATGCCTTCGAGCAGGCGCGGCAGTTCACCGATGCTACGCAGGTCACCTCCCTCGCCGTCACGAAGCTCGACGGTACGGCCAAGGGGGGTGTCATCATCGGCATCAGCGACCAGTTCAGGATTCCGGTGCGCTACATCGGTATCGGGGAGGGTATCGACCAGTTGAAGATTTTCGACCGGCAGGAGTTCGTGAACGCCCTGTTCGGCGAATAGAGGAGAGAAGGAGATTTGTCGTTCCGCCTGTCGGCCGAAAGGGCGGGCCGTGGTTGGCCGACGGTAGCCGCGGAGGAACGTTTCGGATATCCGGAATCAGGATTGGATGATGGGAAAAGTAAAGGGAAAAAAGATAAATGTCGTTACGCTCGGCTGTTCCAAAAACGTGGTGGACTCCGAGCATGTTATGGCGCAGTTGGCTGCAGCGGGATATGACGTGGTGTTCGATTCCAACGGGACGGAGGCACGGACGGTGGTGGTCAATACATGCGGGTTCATAGGCGATGCCAAGGAGGAGTCCATCAATACCATTCTCGGTTTCGTGAGGGCCAAGGAGGAGGGAGCGATTGACCGGCTCTTCGTGATAGGCTGCCTGAGCGAGCGGTATGCCGAGGAGCTGCGGCGCGAGATTCCCGAAGTGGACGCCTATTTCGGAGCACGCGACTTTTCCGGCGTAGTGCGGGCCTTGACCGGCAGCGAAGGGGGCGCGCCTGCGACGGAACGGATGCTGACGACGCCAGGACACTACGCCTACCTGAAAATTTCGGAAGGGTGCAATTGGCGGTGTGCCTATTGTGCCATTCCTCTTATCCGCGGACCCCATGTATCCGTTCCGGAGGAGCAGGTGCTTGAAGAGGCCGGGAGATTGGTGCGCCGCGGGGTAAAGGAGCTGATAGTGGTGGCGCAGGATACCACCTACTACGGTGTGGACCTTTACGGAGAACGCCGTCTGGGCCGTTTATTGCGTCGTTTGGCCGCCATACCCGGCGTAGAGTGGGTAAGACTTCACTATACCTATCCGACCGGTTTCCCCGACGATGTGCTTGCCGCCATGCGGGAGGAGCCGAAGATATGCCGTTACATTGATATACCGCTCCAGCATATCGCAGACCGGCAGCTTTCGGCCATGCGGCGCGGCATCACGAAACGGGGTACAGAGGAGCTCATCGCCCGGCTGCGGCGGGAGGTGCCCGGTATTGCTATCCGGACGACGCTGCTCGTGGGATTTCCGGGTGAGAGCGAGGAAGATTTTGCGGAGCTCACGGATTTCGTGGAGCGCCAGCGGTTCGAACGTCTCGGCGTGTTTCCCTATTCGGCCGAGGAGGGAACGCCTTCGGCGGAGATGGCCGACGATGTGCCTGAAGAGGTTAAGCAGGCCCGGGTGGAGCGTATCATGGAGCTGCAGCGCAACATTTCGCACGAGGCGAACGTTGCAAGGATAGGCAGGAAGCTCCGGGTGGTGGTGGACCGCCGGGAAGGCGATTACTATGTGGCCCGTTCGGAATACGATTCGCCGGAGGTAGACCAGGAGATACTGATACCGGTTGCCGAAGGCCGGCTCCTCCCCGGAGAGTTCCGGGTGGTGGTCGTCACGGCATGCGAGGAGTACGACCTTTACGGCAGACTCGCGTGAGGGCTGCAAAATGATTTTGGAGATTGCGAAGATTTGTTTAACTTTGAAGTGCTGTAAACCGTAACGGTTGTTGCCGGATTATCGCCAAATGTTGTAGAAATGGCCAGAAATGCCGTTGTAGAGTCCCTTGCCGGTAAGGTGGGGCGCCTGATGGAGGAGAATGACAGGCTCTTTGCCGAAAACAGGGAGCTCGCACTTCGCAGGGAACGTCTGGCGGCGGAGAACAGGGAACTGAAACAGACCGTGGCGGAGCTTGAAAGGCGCATCGGTGTCCTCGAACTGAAGGAGGGCCTGACGGGCGGAACGGACAGCAAGCGTGCGCAGGCGCGTATCAATCGGCTTATGCGGGAGATTGACCGTTGCATTGCGCTGATGAACAGGTAGGGACAAGGAGCACGTTTTATGCAGAAATTCAATATCAGGTTGAATGTAGCCGGCAAGAGCTACGCACTCGGCATAGAACGCGAAAAGGAAGAGATATTCAGGCGGGCGGAGAAAGAGGTCAATCGCCTGACAGCCGCGGTCGAGTCGCAGTATATGGCCGACCGGGAGGATTACCTCGCAGTAGTGGCGTTACAGCTTGCCGTCAAGGTCGTGGAGCTCGAAGCGAGCCGCAGCCTCGGACGGGACATAGATGAGCTCGATGCGTTGAACCGCAGACTGGACGAACATCTCAACAGGCTCAGGTAGCCGTGTGGTACCGTATTTGCATGTAATAATGCAGGTACGCGGGGTACGCGGGCCTTACACGATACAGACAGGTTCTTTACATAGAAGGAATTATCCCGCATGGATTCCATTTAGCTTTGCGAAACTTAACATTTAAACTATTTGGGGTTTAACTCGAGTTTTCAAAAACAGGCCTTAACCTCTTCGGAGGTGCATCCTCTGCCGCTCGCGGGCGGTACGGTGCCGTTGGACGTTTGCGATTTTTATCGGAGGCCCCATACATGACGATACAGGAGCTTCGTCAAACGAAACTTGGATTCTGTGCGGGTTTTTTTTGTGTCCATATGCGGACGGAAAGTTGATTTGACATAATAATTATTTATTACTCAACCTATTTAAATATATATAATCATGTTAGCAACAATACTTGCCTGCGTTATCAGTGCGGTGGCTGCCATAGGCGTCTACATTCTGGTAACGAACGTCATATTCAAGAAGAGCCTGAAAAAGAAACGGGAGGCTATTCTCAAAGAGGCGGAGGCCGAAGGAGAGGTCATCAAGAAGGAGAAGATACTTCAGGCCAAGGAGAAGTTCATTCAGCTCAAGAGCGACCACGACCGTGCGGTGAATGAGCGCAACCAGAAGCTCAATCAGCGCGAACAGGGTATCAAGCAGCAGGAGAGCAGTCTGGGGCAGCAGCAGCAGGAACTCGAACGCCGGATGCGCGAGAACGACAAGCTCAAAGAGCAGATGGAGAGCCACATTGCCGTGCTGGAACGGCGGAAGGAGGAGGCCGACCGGATGATAAAGGAACAGAATGTCCGGTTGGAGCAGATAAGCGGCATGAGCAGTGAGGAGGCTAAGAATATCCTGATGGAGAATATGCGCTCCGAAGCGAAGACAGCTGCCATGGCCTATATCAACGAGACCGTCGAGGAGGCGAAGATGAGCGCCAACAAGGAGGCGAAACGGATTGTCGTGCAGACCATCCAGCGGGTGGCGACCGAGACGGCGATTGAGAATTCGGTGACGGTGTTCAACATCGAGAGCGACGAGGTGAAAGGGCGTATCATCGGGCGCGAGGGACGCAATATCCGGGCTCTCGAAGCGGCAACCGGAATCGAAATCATCGTGGACGATACCCCGGAAGCGATTATTCTTTCCGGTTTCGACCCGGTACGCAGGGAGATAGCGCGGCTCGCGCTGCACCAGCTCGTTACCGACGGTCGTATTCATCCGGCCCGCATCGAAGAGGTCGTGGCCAAAGTTCAGAAACAGATAGAGGAAGAGATAGTCGAGGTGGGCAAACGGACCACCATCGACCTCGGCATCCATGGCTTGCATCCGGAACTCATTCGCTTGATAGGCAAGATGAAATACCGCTCGTCATACGGACAGAACCTTTTGCAGCACTCCCGCGAAACGGCCAACCTTTGCGGTATCATGGCCGCCGAACTCGGTCTCAATCCGAAGCTCGCCCGGCGGGCCGGTCTGCTGCACGACATTGGCAAGGTGCCCGATGACGAACCGGAACTGCCGCACGCTATCATCGGTATGAAGCTGGCGGAGAAATACAAGGAGAAACCCGAAGTATGCAACGCCATCGGTTCGCACCATGACGAGATGGAGATGACTTCGCTGATAGCTCCGATTGTGCAGGTATGCGATGCCATTTCGGGTGCACGTCCCGGTGCTCGCCGGGAGGTGGTGGAGTCCTATATCAAGCGACTGAAGGAGATGGAGGATATCGCCATGGCCTATCCGGGTGTGATGAAGACCTATGCGATACAGGCCGGCCGCGAATTGCGTGTCATCGTGGGGAGTGAGAAGATTTCCGACCAGGAGGCCGATGCGCTGTCGCATGATATAGCCAAGAAGATACAGGACGAGATGACCTATCCGGGTCAGGTGAAGATAACCGTGATACGCGAAACGCGTTCGGTAAGTTACGCGAAATAGTCATTGCGGCAAGCCCGGTGGGCTGTCATCGAAAATGGGGTGCGGAAAGTTTTTTCCGTGCCCTTTTCGTATGCGGGGTGCATCGGGGCAGGTCGCTGTTGCGATGTGATTCGTGGAGAGGGTATTCCGTGATACTGTCCGCATTTTGGGTGAATGCAGGGAGCGCCGACCGGGTATCGTTCGGGCGGCGTTTTTCTTGTGCTTTTAGAGAATCGGGACGTGCGTGACGGCTACTTGCGGGAGTTGTCGGATATTCTGGATATTTGCTTCCGGCGAGTCGCAGTACGATTGCCGAGTTGAGCTGCCGCCCGAGGGATGCTTTGCATGCTCTCGACGTTCAATGAATCTATTTTTATATATTTGCTTCAGACGAATCGCTTCGTAACCGTGCACCGGCCCTTTGGACCGACATGCACCGTCGTATTTCAGTGAATATAATTTTCCGTATATTTGTAGAAAATGTGAAAACTGCATCGAACCGACTTCCCCGGTGTACGCCGCCTCGTTTCGTGTCATGTCTACTGGCTGTTAAGTGCCCGAAAATCAAAGTGTCTGGCGTCCGAGGTTGTGGTTTGATGTAGAAAGAGGATGCAATACAACCGACCCGTGATGAGAGTATGGAAATATCCGGTTGTGGTTTGATGTAGAAAGAGGATGCAATACAACACCGAGCTGCAGGTGGAGCGAATAGAGTCGTTGTGGTTTGATGTAGAAAGAGGATGCAATACAACGGAGACGAAACACCGAGATAATCGGCGAGGTTGTGGTTTGATGTAGAAAGAGGATGCAATACAACGGTAATGGAGATGTTTCTACGCCGGTGTAGTTGTGGTTTGATGTAGAAAGAGGATGCAATACAACCTGCTGACGATAATTGATAGCTTGACCGATGTTGTGGTTTGATGTAGAAAGAGGATGCAATACAACCCGGACCACCGGAGACAAACTTGTCCCAATGTTGTGGTTTGATGTAGAAAGAGGATGCAATACAACCATGTCAGGTATAAAAGACATAGGAGTTGGTTGTGGTTTGATGTAGAAAGAGGATGCAATACAACTTTTATAATAAGGTTACGGCGAGACGTCTGTTGTGGTTTGATGTAGAAAGAGGATGCAATACAACGTCTCGGTTTTCAATGCGGATGCTCTGGTGGTTGTGTTTTGTAATTATAAAAATCGCAGTCAAAAATTAAAATATGGTCTTTGCTTGAGAGAGAAACAGATTCCTCTGTAACAGGGATTTAGCAAAATAACAAATCTTGCCTACCGTTTTCCTGAAAACCCGAAATGGCAAAATTTGCTACACATTTGCGAAGAAAACCTTGAAAAATGTCCAGCCAGAATAAAGTCCTGTTGACGATAATGTAGATTGGACTAAGGTAGATTGATATGGACTTAAATCGACTGTTCTCGACACTTGAAAAATCAACAACGCCTCGTCGGATAATTCCCATCAACAGGTAAATTTCAGTAAACGTCAGTCCATATAAGTACATATCAGTCCACCATAGACCAATCGGCCTGCTGAACAATAGTTTTCAGCAGAACGAAACATTAATTTATCATCAGGTCTATGAAGCGGACTAAATCCATCGCTCCCGGTACCGGAAAAGCAGCAAGGAAAAATTTTCCGGGCCCTCACCCCAACAGTCGGCAATTACACACTACCCGCGTTTGCCGTTCCTGCGGTCAGAAATTCTCTGCCGCCACTTCCACCAGCGAATATTGCAGTCGTAAATGCTACCAGCACGACTACTATCAGCGCAACAAACCCCAAATCCTCGACAAACGCAACAAACGGGAACGAGCGGAAGAGCCTGCGATTCCTCCTGTAGATTCGGATATGATTTCCGTGCGGGAAACAGCCCGGCGGCTGGGTATATGCCGTCAAACGATCTACAATCTCGCGGCTAAAGGCATTATCACCATCTACCACGTTACCGGACGTCTTTCGTATGTCAGTTGGAGCGAGGCCTGTGCCACTATCTCCACGCGCACGGCTCCGGCCATACAGCAGAAACCGCGTCGTTCAACGCGGAAGAAACATCCCGAACAACCTGCCGAAACCTCTTCCAAAGCCGCCGTTCCTGCTCCACCCACAGCCGCTAAATGGGCTGCGGCCCAAGAGCTATGCGCACGTTATAACTGGGATACGGCCTATTTGTACCGATTCGTACAGTGCCATCGGATTTCGCGCATCAAAGACGGCCGTTACTCGTTGTACTCCATTCCTCAGATAGAGGCTGTCATTCAGGAAAAACAGACTCAAATCGTTCCGGCAGGTTATATCACCATAGATGATGCGGCCAAGAAATACAGTGTCCCTCCCAGTACGGTGACGTATCGCCTTGCACATTACGGTATCGACACGCAAAAGACGGTTATCGACGGCCGTCGCAAGGTTATTTTTTCCGAAGCGGCTTTCCGACAAGCTACGCAGGGTAAAAAGCATTGATTTACAATTATTTGAAAAACACTAATTTTTGTTTATCTCACTGTGCATTTATAACTTGCATCCTCAAATCGCATCATTATGAAATGTCCTAAAGTCACCCTTCGCAGCCGTCCGATTTCACACGGACGACGTTCATTATACCTCGACTATTACCCGGCGATCAGAATCCCCGATACGATGAAGAAGACCCGTACCGAAACGCTGGGTATCTACGTCTATGCCCGCCCGCGTTCGCAACACGAAAAGTCGCATAATGACGAAATGTACCGCAAAGCGCGTTTGATCGCTTCCACACGCTTGCCGGCCATCATAAACAAACAATACGGCTTTCTCGATACCACACGCGGCAACCGGGATTTTCTGGAATACTTCAGGCAGATAGTAGGCGAACACAACAGCAGCCTGTGGAAAGGCTGCTACAACCATTTCCGGTTTTTCGTCAAAAACTCCTGTATCTGTGCGGAGGTCGATATCGAACTCTGCCGGAAATTCAGAAGCTACCTGCTCTCGGCGCACCAATTCCGGGACCCTACACGCCCGCTGGCACACAGCTCGATTGTCAATTACTATCTGAAATTCCTCAGTCTGCTGCATAATGCCTACCGGGATCATATGATTGAAGAAGATCTGGCAATACAAATGGAATATATTGCACGCAAACCTACACGTCGGGAATTTCTAACGCCGTCCGAACTGCGAACGCTCTCGCAAACGCCCTGCGAGATCCACGTCTTGAAACGGGCAAGCCTTTTCTCCTGTGAAACGGGCCTGCGACTGAGTGACGTGTTGGCTTTGAAATGGGAGGATATCGTACCCAACCTGGAAGGCAACGGTTATAACATGCGCATACGCACAGTCAAAACCGACGAAGAGGGATTGCTTCCTTTGAGCGATACGGCGTTACAGCTCTGCGGACCGCGCAGTACAGGTACGGTATTCAAGGGTTTTACACGCTCGATGACCGACCGTCCGCTCAAACGATGGCTTGAGGATGCGGGCATTACCAAACGCATCACGTTCCACTGTTTTCGCCACACCTACGCCGTTCTGCAATTAGCCAGCGGCACGAATATTTACACCCTCAGCAAAATGATGCTGCACAAGAGTATTCGCTCGACGGAAATTTATCTGGATCTGCTTGAGGAAACGAAGCTCGAAACCGTCGGACGTATCAGTATCTATATCGACCCGGAGATGTTCGACGAATAATCCGTACCTTATATATTAATGTATTAAAAGTATAAATCTATGGAAAGCAATGAAGAGATGAAAAGCCTGAGAGTTACCTATGACACGTTGCCTGCCGCCATCACATGAATTATCGATGAATTGCAGGAAATCCGTGTAATGCTCGCTTCCGTGCAGCCGCCTGCTCCGGGGCGTCGGCCGATTCTGATCGACGATGCCTGCCGGCTTCTCGGCAAGGCCAAACAGACGGTATATGCCCTGGCGTGTCGCGGCGAAATTCCCAACTATAAACAGGGTCGCACCGTCTATTTCTTCGAAGACGAGCTGCTCGAATGGATTGCCTCGGGCAAAGTCAAAACCAACGAAGAACTTCGCAAAGAAGCCGAACGCGCTTTATATAAAGGCACACGGCGTTAAAGGCTCCGTAAACGTAAGGAAACCCGACGAGGGGTACCGGACGGCAGATTCTGCCGTCCGGTATTTTTTCGTCACGGAAAAAGTTCTTTAAGCCATCGATAGCTTAAAAAATCCTTTGCCGGCAACAACGCATTTTCGCAGCAACAAAACTGCAATCGAAAATGACGGAAATGGAACAGCGACTGGCGGCCCTCGAACAAAAGTGCGACCGCATACTGGAGCAACTATCGGCGCTCCTTGCCGAAATTCAGGCGTTGCATCCGGAAGTAAAATCCCCGGACAAGCACGTTAAAGAGGCCGACGATACTGTTCTGGACTACTTAGATGTATGTCAGATACTCCACATCAGCATCAGACAGCTCAGACGGCTTCAGCAGTCAGGCGACCTGCAGGGATTCAAGAACGGTCGCCGCAGATACTATCTGTCATCTGAGATTTCAGCTTATCTGAAAACCAAATCCAATTACAAAAATCATTGAAGCTATGGCAAAAGAAAAGAAGTACATGCTTATTGAGGAAGAAACTTTGCGTGAAATGCTGCAGACTCGTTTCCAGCAAACCTATGCGCTTGTTCTGCTTTCACACATCTGTCTGAAACACAATTTAGATACTTCGCTTACGATGGCGGAGATAAGCGGCGTGCTGCAGCTCTCCGGCCGTCAGGTGGACGATGCCCGCAAACGCTGTCAGCTCCGGTTTCTCGGAATCGGCGGCGGACGATTGTACAGTGCCTATGATATAGCGATGCTGGCGGCTCGGTTACACCGCAAGCGGGCCATGACTCCTCTGCGTGACATTCCCCGATACGTCCGCAATCCGCAACCGGAAAAACAAACGACGGGAGCGATGAACACTGGTCCGGATATGTTGCAGGGCTTAACCGACCAAAGATAGGCACGCGGCCTTTTCCTCTCAAAATATTACGGCACGAATCGTACCCTCCATGCGTCGGGCGATTTGTGCCGTAATATTTTGCACCGGGGGCCTGGCGTGCCCTCGTTCTTAGTCGGTTAAGCCCTGCAACACATCCATGACCGGTGTGTAGAGGGAACAGTATAAACACGCAAAACAATAGAACACTTATCACTGATGGAATCAGACGATTTCCGCAAGGCCGATGTCAATAACATGTCCGTATCGTTCACGGAGTGCTGCATCAACCGAGTTACATTCTAAAATTCAAGATTATGCACGGCAAGATTTTTCAAATTACCAAAACACGGGTAGCCGAAGATTGCTGCCTGAACGAGACCACGCTCATGCAAGGCGGCGATAGTTTCTTCGACTATTGTGCAGAGATTGACGACAAGCAACGCAAATTCCATATCGAGAACTTGGTAAACAGCGTTCTGCCCGAAGGTATGTTCGAACTTATTTCCGAAGATACCATACGCTACAATGGCGGGGCTGAACAATGGAGAGAGGCTTTCGTCAACGACATCCGGTGCAGGGCGGAAATCATTACCCCCGACAGCGTACAAGAGTGGATCGGCCCGGTCTATCGACTCGAAAAGTTCCTGAAAAACCCGCTCGATACCGCCTACTGGTTCTACATGGACGAAGAGGGAGTGCAAGCCTACGCCGAACAATCCTACGAGTTCCTGCGGCAGGTATGTGAATATGAACCCGGCACGCTGCTTTACATCGGCGGTGTTATCGACTATCATTTTTAACCGACAAATACAGAACAATGAAAGGCTTTATTCTGTATAAGGGCGATGCATGGTTATCGACAGCCTCGCTGCGACTGGTCGCGGTATTTACCCAAGCGGCTTCGCTCGGCAAGTTTCTGAAGGAATTGGCCCAAGCCGAGAATCTGTCCGAAAAAGAGCTGGAGCGTTTGATCCGCTGCAAACAGACACAGGGCCGGACGACCAACTACCTGATAGAATATCAGGATTTCGATCCGGAATACGAACAACTAAGACATGAAATATCATAATAGACATTTATGCCACGCTATTCATTTTATCAGGATACCAAAGTAGAAACATGGGAACGCAGTCATTTCGATGTGACGGCAAACTCTTACGAAGAGGCTGTCGCAATCGTCAAGGCGTTTAAGGACAGCGATGTCGATAATCATCAGGACGAGGAATATATAGAGTTCGGGATATTTGAATCCATATATGAAACCTCGCAAAAGATCGAGCCCCTGCCGGGAGCCAGTCCGACCATCATGATTTTCAATGAGGACACCGGCATGCCTGTTGTCGATAACAGGAAACCGGCGGAAAACAACTGCCCAAACGATAAGGAACATGCCATCCCCGAAAGCTGCGATTTCGAAACCGATATACGGAGTCTGCGAAACAGCATACTCACCGCTATCAAAAACATCTTTCTGCAATCCGGACTCTCCCGAATCGAGTTGACTTCTGCGACCGAAGAAGTACAAGTGGTTTGGTGGGACAACCACAGGTACACTCATGAAAGTCCGGTCGAAGCGATCTGCTTCGACGGCGGTGAACTGTCGTTGCAGCTCTCGGACGAGGACGGAGAATCTATTACGTTGTGGGAGGACAGCGATTTCGCGTTCGAACATCCCGCATGGCTCAACGGCATATTGAACAGCCTGAAAGAAGCTACCGAACAATCGTAAAGCCAGCAGGCTCCCTTTAACCGGGAGCCTGCTCTGTCAATACCCGACACATGAATAAATGCCGGAGTTAAAGATACTCGGTAAAGCGAATCACATTAAATTACGAAGACGAATATGTTTACGACACTAAACAGCTACAAGGCAAGTCTGATAAGAAGACTCGCTGCAATACGGGATTGGAATATCGTATTGCCGCAGGTAGTGCACTTGTTACCGGAACATTCTGCGGTATGTTCGCCGGTTATCCTTTGTGATATCATGCAAAATAAATGCAAAATCATGACCTCGTTGTCGGGCGAAACAGAACAACGGGACCTGCAGGCATTTTGCATCGAAGACCTCGAAAGAGTATATGATTTATATGCGGCAGCGAAGACGGTTCCCGAAAGAAGCGTATTCGTATGGAGCGAAGCCTTACTGCCGCGCAATGCGTCCGATGACGACATAATCGCGGCCTTCGAAAAACATGCCGACGATACATCGCTGATTGCCCAATATGCGCCCGATGAATTTGCCGCTCTGTTCAACGATGGAGAAATCCCTTCTTACGAGAAGTGTCATATGCGCTTTATAAAATGCCCGCTGTAATGGGAGGGTACACATTCTCCACAAGATAAGATATGTGGCAATAAATTTGTTGACAATCATATATTTTGTATTTTTGTTCACAAACAAAACGCAATATGGCATCTATTGAAATCAAAAATGTCGGCCCCCTGGCCGATACCGGACAAATAGATTTAGGCCGTTTCAATGTCATCATCGGCAAACAGAGCACGGGCAAAAGTACCTTTATGAAAATACTGTGCTTCTGTCAATGGCTGGAGAAGAAGATTATGACAGGTGATGATAAGCAACTGATATATAACTATACGCATTATCACCGATTCCTAAAAGAATTAAGACAGTTCCATCGTTTTCCGAACCATTACTTTACACCCCAAAGCCTGATTTCTTATTCCGGAGAAGCTGTTACAATCGAATTGCAGGGTAACAAGAATGTAAAAATCGGTCGTCAACCTGACCTCGAAAATATTCGTCATAACACGAAATTGAGTTTCATTCCTTCGGAGCGAAATTTAGCAACGGCGTTAAAGAATGTGGATCGCGTCTACAAATCCTATGAACTCGATGTTTTATTCAACCATCTGTTCGAATGGGATGAAGCTCGGGAAAATTACACGGAGGAACATCCAGTTGAATTGAATATCATTGGAAATATGGATTATTATTACGACCCTAATCAGGGAGATGTGATCCATTTAAAAGACAAGCGGAGGAAGATTTCTCCATTCTATGTTTCCAGCGGTGTGCAGTCCGTATTGCCTATCGTTGCAATGACGCACTATTTTACCGGTCCGATATTTGTCAGAGGTGTGGATTTAAGTAAAAATGATGTAGCGGCTTTGTTCCGCAAACTTTCTCAGATGCCTGTAAAAGAATCACAGGACGCCGATTTTTTACTGAATAAGCTTGCCAATATCTACACCTATCAGAATACCCGTTTGTTCATCGAGGAACCCGAACAAAACCTTTTTCCCGAATCGCAGCAGGCCCTGATAAACTTCATTGTGGAAAGAATAAATGCAGCTACCCGCCAAACCGGAAAGCCGAGTTCCGTTGTCATCACGACACACAGCCCTTATATCATCACGGCTTTCAACGTATTGCTGAAAGCGGCCCGGGCAGAGAAAATCGATGCTGATGCCACATACAAAGTCGTACCTAAAAATGCGATCATCCCTTTCAGCGACATTCGTGCGTTTTACATAACGGACGAAGGTACGCTGTCGAATATTCTGGACGAAGAGGTGCAAATGATCGGCGGAATGGAACTCGACCATGCCTCGGATATCGTAGAAGACAAATTATCCCTGTTGAACGACGTGATTTATGGTCAAGCAGAATAATGATATTTGTACCGAGTTGCTTGCCGTCCACGCACCGGAACAGGAACTGAAAGTACGTAAGAGCATATCTACGTCTGAAAAAGGCGTACGTTACACGGCAACTGTGAATCCTGAACGCGAAACGGTCGTATTTCAAGTAGATGGATGCATTATCTGTGATGGCGATAAATGCGATAAACTGGTCTTATCCAAAAATCCAGCTGATACGAAGATGTGGATCGGTCATTTTGTCGAACTGAAACATTCCGATGTGGAACACGCCATCGACCAGCTCGAAGCTACCATACGACATACCGTGTTCAAGCACCCCTCGCTGACCAGAAAATATGCAAGGATCGTTGCGACCAGATTTCCTGCCAATAACGGTAATACACCCTTTGAGAGGGCGCGTGAAAGATTTGCTGATAAATACCGATGCAACCTTAAAAGACTTAAACCGAATCAACCGGACAGCATTTAATTATCGGCGAAAAAACGATTGTGCTGCCCCGACCAAAATACTTTGGTCGGGGCTATTATCATCTATCGACCAGTAACGTTCGATAGAATGATAATTGTGCTCTTTACGTTGATTCGGTAATGACGAGTCAATTCATGCTTATTTTTCGACCATGTATGCCAAGCTTCGGAACAGAGCGTAAGAGTACGCTTTCAGCCGAAGTCCCTTAACACACAGGCAAAGGTATTCCGTGTTCTTTCGACCGAACAAGGTCAAGCCCTCCGGTTTTCGGAAAAAACCATCCTCGGCCCGAGGGCCTGCGGTCTTTTCTCCGAAAACCTTGTACGGTCGGAACACGACACTTTGCAGCCTGTGTATTAAGGGACTTCGGCCTCAGGGCCGGAATATTGAATTTATTAAACTCAAGTTATTATGGAAAACACGTACACCATCGAAACCTTGCTGCTATGCGATGCAGCGTACAACAACAGATACGGACCGACACCGCACTCCCCGGATTTGAAACCGTAATACGAAATATCTGTTCAGCAGCGACGACCATCCGGCCGTCGCTACTGTTTTACATAAGCATTAATATTCATTCAATTTACCTTAAATCAAATTAAAACCATGAAAAAACAAGTTAAGAAGACGGTTAAGACCGCTTCGAACAAACAAACCGCCGATGCAGCCGTTGCCGCTTCGACTTCTCTGGTGCCGTTCCAGGCTATGCTTCTGAATCTCGACTTGGAAAAGATCGTCCCCAGCAAGCTGAATCCCCGCGGGGAGATTGCCGAGGCGCCGCTGGCCGAGCTGACAGACAGTATTCTCCGTTATGGTGTTCAGACACCTATCAAAGTGCGTCCCATAGACAACGACCGATACGAAATCGTATATGGGGAACGTCGGTACCGGGCGTCGCTGGCTGCCGGCAAGCCCTGTATTCCGGCCTACATACAGTCCATGACCGACGAGGAAGCTGAGATTTGTGCCGTGACGGAGAATATGCAGCGTGCCGACTTCTCCCCGTTCGAAGAGGCGGCGATTTTCCGTCGTTACGCCGAGGAAAAAGACTGGAGCATCGCCCGTATCGCGGAGACTTTTTCCAAATCGGAAACCTATATCCGCAAACGGCTCAACCTGACCTGCCTCATAGAACCGTTCGCCGATCTGTTGCGTCGCAACGACATTTCGCTGGAGGTGGCTTTCGAATTGGCGAAATACGACGAGCAGGTACAGACGGAAGTTTATACGGAACATTTTGCCGGCAAGGAGTGGGGTTCGTGGATAGGAATCAAAGCCAAAGACCTTGCAAAAAGACTTTACGAACGCTATGCGTGCAAACTCGAAAGGTATTCGTTCGACAAGTCCGACTGCGAAACGTGCCAGTATAATACGCTCAACCAGACCCTTTTCAGGGATTGCGCCGAGGATTGCGGAGCGTGCCAGAACAAGGAGTGTCTGGAGGCCAAAAATGCGGCCTATGTGCTCGACCGATGTATCGAATCGGCACAGGCAGACCCTTACCTGCAACTGGCGATCAACAGTGAGAGTAACCCGAAAGTCGTCGAAGCACTGTCGGTAAAAGGATACGAATTGACGGAACTCGATATTCCCGAATGGAAAATGGAACAGGAACCTCAAATGCCCGAACGACTTGTGCTCGACAGAGAGGACTACGAAGACGACGATGATTTCGTAAACGAGCAGGAGTGGTACAACCAAAACTATGAACAGGAATTGCAGGAGTACAACGAAACAGTCGAATACTTAAAGTGCAGAGTGGCCGAAGGTCGAATCTGGAAATATGCCGTCATCGGCTACTCGTCGATCAAAATTTTCTACCGTATAATCGCCGACAAACCTGCGGAAAATAACGATACCGCAACCGAAGTCGGCACTGAATTGCAAGCTCCGACCGCCAAGCTGGAAGCAAAGGACAACCGCAACAGGGAGATCTGTTACGAACATACTACGAGTGATTTGAAACAGCTCCTGCGGTGCAAAAAAGAGGACTTTCCGCAGACGCCTCTGACCGACCGGGAGCGACTGTTCTTTACCTATGCGTTGCTCGCCGACATTTCCGGAACTTCCGAATCGCCACTCGAACTGGGACGCTATCCTTCGCAGCAGCAGCGGTTGGAGTATGCCGAAAGCATCACTCCCGAGCAGCAGACCGCCCTCACACGTATGGTTATCATGTCCTACTTTGAAAAGATCCGCGAAAACGGCGTAACGGATGAAACCCCCGATGTACAACTGCTTTCCGAATTTACCGACCTGCACTGGCCGGAACAGAGCAAGGCGATTCAAGAGAAACATCGTAGCATCTACGACAAACGTCATGCAAGTCTGCAACAGCGTATCGAGGCTATCCAAAAGGAAGCGGAATTGCTTCAACTGCGCAAGCAGGCTGCCGCCCGCGCATTACCCACAACAACCGTGTCACAGGACGGCATTACGGTAGATCCAACAACCGGAGAAATCATAGATGGCGTAGAAGAAGTGCAGGCGGTAGAAGTCATCGACACGGTTGCAGAGGCTGACCGCACACTGAAGGCTCTGCCCGCTGCGACAGCGGAAAGCGACACAGAGGAATCCGCGCAGCAAACGACCGAAGCCGGGCGAAGCGAAGAACAGCCGGCAGATTATCCGCAGACGCCGGAGCCGGAGATCGAGGAGCCTGCGGAAGAACAGAGTCCACAATGGATGGAAGACGAACCGGAATCGGAACAGGGACCTGAAACCGGGGAGCCGGCTTCGGCACCTTATGCTCTGCCGGACCTGCTGTCGAAATCCGACGATACGAAGCAGGCCGCATAATCGGCAGGCTGGACGGACCGCTCTCTGCCAGAGCAGAGAGCGGTCTTTTCTCAAAAACGGTTTGCGGAAATCGGCTCTCAAGCGCATTGTACCTCGATTTTTTAGCGGAGGAGCGGAAATTCCCGTTTATGGCCGATATGCTTTGCCATGGGTGATACGTTCCTCTGTTCCGGGCGGAAATCCCAAGTCCGGCCGGTTGCTCATTTATCTGCCTAATATTATGTCTTATCATCCCTTGTGGCCCGACTTCACGCTCCGCCACGACGACCCTGCGGCATTGGCCGTACCCACGCAGGAGCTGCTGAAAATCATTCGGGCGCTCATGACCCTCAATCAGACAGGGACATGCACCGCTTTTTACGAATACTATGCCCATGTGGGCATCTTCGAGATTACCCTGTTCGAAGGGCGATGGAATTACAGGAAGAAACCCATCGCTCGCTACAACATCGATTGCCGTAACGACCCGTTGCTGGACGAAGATACGCAAATGCCGGTTAATGCCGAACGGTTGATCGAAAACATGATATTGCAGGTGCAGTAAAACCTTCAGCGATTATTCGTGCCTCTGTTATGAAATAAGAAAACATCGACACAATAGCGATAATTCTTTCAAATGCGATTTCGTATTATCGCATCAAAAAGCAAATAAGCCGTATTTTTATCCACTATCTGATATTTTTTCTTTTTACGAGCATAATTCTTTGATTCGTTCTTTGTTTTGTGAAATAATTTACATACATTTGAAATAGGATAAACCGCATCGTGACGATACGGCGGATTATCGGAACGGATTCTTTCGATGTGTGGAATTTCGAGGTTATGACAGGCCCGGTATCATGGTAATCTGATGGATGTGCAGCGTGCAATACCACAAGATTATCAATATCGGAAGCCAACGGCGGAGAGCGCTCCGCCACATCATTAATCTTAAAATTACACTGACATGAAAAAGACTACTATCGGTATGGTCCTGTTGTGTGCCATACTCCTCGGCAGTTGTACGAAAGAGGCCGAAATGAAGAACGAGGCGCTGCCTCAAAACACGGAAACGACTATGGATGCGTTCAAGCCGATGACTTTCGAGCAGACCCGCGCCCTGGTGGGCGAAGTGCTGGGCAGCGATGTGGCCGAGCGCATCGAGCCGACGAGCCGTTATGTGCGGGTGTTCTTCCCTAATGTGGACCGTCTGTTAGAGGAAATCCGCAAGGAGGGTCTGATTTATTCGTCCTTACCGGCTCCCGGTATCGAGATTACGCCCGTGACTGTGCAGGAGGGACGGCCGGAGCCTGTGTACACGGTATTGGAAGGTGACGCGCAACTTCCCGACGACGTGGAATACGAAGTGCTGGCCGAGTTCTTTGCACCGGGCGACCCGCAATCGGGACTGACCCCCGACGAAGCTCTTACGGTAGAAGCGGCTATGAATACGACGACACGGGTAGCGACTAACTGGAAACCGTCGGGACGAGTCGAATACCGGGATGAATTGACCGGAGAATATTATCCAATAGAGGGCTTACGGGTCGTTATATTCGGTTACTCCTCCTCCATGCAAATGATACAGGAAACCGTTCGGACCGATACGGACGGTAACTTCACGGCGACGAAAACATACGCGGCTCTGCCCGGTACCGCCTCGATCCAATGGCAGGACATCAAATGGAGTATTCTCAGCAACAGTTCCAGCCTTGCCAGTACGGGACAAGTAATAGACCCGAATACTATGCCTCGCTGGAATTGCATTATCTCGTCGACTAAAAGCGTGAGCTACGATTATGCTACGGCTCATTTGGCAGCGAAATACATGAACAAGAACGGTTACAGCGTGACAGGCGGTACGGTGCAAATCTGCTGTCTGGATGAAGCGGTACCTTCAGGCAGTGATGATAGATTCCTGCCGGATCCGTATGATGCTACTGTTATGAAAGTCTTGGTCTACTGTCAGGACAAAACCCCACTGGATATTATGGCAACGGTCCTTCGCGAAATGGGGAAAGCGGTACAGTGGCTTAAAATCAATGCGAAGAATAATGATTACATCCATTATTCGCGTGTCATAACCGAAAGTTGGGGCGAGTTTACCAAATGGTATTTTCTCGATGAATATTACAAGGAATTGGATGCTCTTTATAAGTTGCACGTTTACGACGACCTTTACTCTCCGTGGTATCCCAAGCCTGACGACCTGAATATACAGTTGTGGTATTACAACCCGACGAAATCACCATACGACCAATGCAGGACTCCGATGTTCATAGACCTGTGGGACAACTGCAATCAAAGTGAATTGGACGAGAATATCACCACTGCTACCGCGAAATATCCGGTCGATGCGGTGAATCTCAAGGTTAATGCGGATATTTCCGATCTTGCCGCTTGGTCTGTATCGTGTAAGAAGGTCGAGGCCGTAGAAGCGTTAAGTATTTCCACTGTCCCGGAACAAAGCAACAATATAAGGACGCTGATGACTCTTTACAAAGAGTTGGAGAGTACTTTATAGACGAATATAGTTCAACCTAAACCTACCTGATTATGAAAGCACGTGTCTATTTATCGTTAGGAGCCTTGCTCCTGTTCTTGGCCCCACTGGGCTGTTCCGACAAAGCGGAAAGTCCGGCACCGGAAGCTCCGCCGGAAGAACAGCCCACGCCGGAGCCGGAACCAGAAAAGCCGGAGTTCGTGGATGCGAATAAGTCGATGGAGGAATATATGAAAACAGAAGATCCAGACTGTTATTACACTTATTTCCGAATGCAGAATGCCAGTCAGGAGAATGTGATTTTTTTCATTTCAACAAAAATGAGTGCGAGCGGTCAGCAGATCGTAATCGCACCGGGAGAACAAGGGACTTGGGGGCAGACGATGGAGAAAATGCCGTGGATTGACGACAACGATGTGTTGGCGAAAAATCTGGATGCGTTGGGATTCGTTGAATTGTATTTCAATCCTGACTTGGAAGGAAGATTAAGCGGAATCTGTTGGCTGGAATTAGATACGTGCGCTCAATACTCTTTCTTCGAGCCAATGACCGAATCGCAACGCGGCACACCGCGCGATCAGTCGGCATGGGTGCTCGAAGAGTTCCCCGACCGCCCGAACGCCGTCCGTTGGACCTACCGGATTACCGACAAGGACTATAAGGAAGCCGTACGTCAGACGCTCGAACGATGGGCCGACCGGGACGAGGAAGAGAAGGAATGAAACTCTTGAATTTTGTGTATGAAACAAGGGCAGAAACATGTGTTTCTGCCCTTGTTATTGTTTTTCGGCTCGACCGGATTATGCAAGTTTCCGCAAAACATATTCATCGAACCACTCCGGAACGCTTTCCTTCAATACGGACAAAGAACCGCTTTCTGCATCGTATTCCGCGAGCATCCGCCACTGCGCAGCACTATTATCGAAGAAATAGGCCCTGTCGCACAGCTTGAGGCAATCGTAAACGTTTTCCAACGATTTGGTATAACGGCGTATGATTTTTTCACGCGGCACATCGTGCCCTCCCAACTGTACCCGCTGAGCTACACGACCGATATTGATTTCGACATCCTGTGTCGATACGAAATACAGGTAAATACGATAACCGGACTGTTTGGCAAGACGAATATAATCCATTTTACGCACATCCGACATCACCGTTTCAATCGTGAATTGCCGGACGATATTCAGCATGTTGAAACGCAGAAAATCCGCAATAAAAGCAGCAAAGTAAGAATCGACCGATTCACGAGGAACATGCAGTACATTGTTTTCGACCGTAAGCCGGCTGATAATATCTTTTCCACTGCGCGATTTGTCGTAGAACCCCGATGTCCGGAATGCCTCCTTCAAGCTATCTTCCTGGGGAAGAATCGTATAATAATCGAAAGACAAACATCCCGTTTCGGAGAGACTTTTATATATCTCGTCTGCATTGACGAAATATTTGCACCCGACTTTCTTATCGACAGCAGAAAATATAGTCGATTTCCCCGAACCGTTCGGCCCGGCAAAAATGCGAAGACGTTTCTTGGACATGAGTATCGGGAATTACTGTACGGTATAACACCGTTTGCGGACCTTCACTTCGGGCGCGACCTTGCCTATCTCGATACGTGTATTATCCGCTTGAATTTTGTAAATGATGCCGTCTTGCACGACGGTAATGGCTACTCCGTTCTCCTTTGCCAATGCGATTCCCGGATTCGGCGTCCGGTTAATCAGGGCCGCAAACGTCGATTCGTCCTCAATCTGAGCATCATCTTTGGTTTGTTGCTCGAAAAAGGAAGACAGTTTGGTTATAAGTTTTTGTTTGGCCATAGAATGTTTTAATATACAAAAGTATGCAATTATTTTTACTTCTGCAATTTCCATACCTGTTCGGGTAGAAACTCTTTATTATCAAAACGACGGAAAGCCGTTTATGGTATTACTGGCAACGAAATTCTGTAATACGAGGGCCTCAAGCCTGCGAAGAAGTCCATTTGTCAGACGCTCGAACGGCGGGCCGACCGGGACGAGGAAGAGAAGTAACCGATTACGCTCTGAATAAATAGAGCCGCAATAGCTATTGCGGCTCTATTATTTTTCCCTGGCTCACAATCCGACCTTCAGATAGGAGTCCCGGCGTCCGAGGTACATATTGCGGTACACTTCTTTCAGTTCGTCGGACAGGTAGGAGTTCCGAATCAGCCTGTCCAGCAAGGAATACGAGGCGCAGAATCGGTCCAGCTCCCGGCGTACCGTCTTCTCGGGAAGTCCCAGTCGTTTCCCGAACTCCGTAAAGGTCGCGCCGCCAATCATCCCAAAAGGCGTATGGGCGACAGCATCGCCTCTCAATAATCCTCTGTCGAGCGCGAAAATCCGGTCATCGACGTGCAGCTTAGTGTTTATTAGGTCGTATGCCGGAGCCAGCCGGAAATCACCCGATTCGGTTTCCAATACCGAAAAGTTTTTCAGGTGTGCATCGCCGTTGCAGACAAGGAAGTTGAACACGACCAGATCGAAGAATTTCAGCATCTCGACCCTCCACGCAGGCAGGTATCTGCGAATTAGGTCGCCGCACTCTTCGTAGGTCAGCACATCGTATTTGTAGTTCTGGCCTCCGTTCTGTGCGGTCAGTCCTGCCAGCGACGCGAAATCCTCTTTGCGGCGTTTCGTACCGTCCGGCTTGACGTCGAAACGTTTTACGATGTAGGCCGCTTCGCCGCCTTGGAAGAAGCACAATCCGTTCTCGGCCGTCTCGATACCGAACACCTGTGCGGCTATCTGCATCGTCAGATTTTCGTTCGCCGCACCGTACAGACGGTTGCGGAAATCGCTCAACTTCGGTTTGAGGATATAACGACCCTGTTCGCCCTCTTCGGTCAGGCGCAGCCTGCCGTCCCGGACGACCATCGAGTATTTCGGCTGCACGCCGGAGAGCGAAATCCGCTCCTGATTGTGCATGAACTCCTCCTGCGTCGCAGGCTGGCTGTCGTCGTCGATGGGCGCATAGTCCAAATAGGGCGATACCGTCCGGCCGTCGAACAGACGTCGGCTCGCTACGGGAGAATAGGTGTCGTAACCCTCGCTCAATGTCGAGGGACATATCGTAATCGGATTCATTGTCGTCATAAAGGCTTAACGGTTACGGCTCCGGCGACATCGGTCTGCGCCGTTGCCAGCAGAATGCCGAAATGGTCGTTCTCGTCGATATGCAGCAACCGGGACTGCACGGCGCGATTGCGTCCTTCAGAGAGCATATTGCTGAAAAACGGGAAAAGATAAGGCGACCAATACTCCTGCTGTGTCTTGGGCAGCGTCAGGCTGACGGCAGGCATCGCTGCGTCCGCATAATAAGCGTCTTCATACCGGAACAGATACTCTGTTGTTGACACTTCGGTTATCACTCCGGCCGGAATGCCGTTCATATAAACCATCCCTTGCCTCATAATTTATCGCTGTTTTTGATGCCTACCCGCAGTTCCAGCCCCAGCGTGTCGAGAATCCGTTCCAGCACGTCGAGCGAAGGATTTCCTTCGTTGCGTTCGATCTTCGTAAGCGTATTGATTCCTACGCCCGCCAGCTCCGCCAGCGTGCGCTGGGTAATCTTCAGCATCTTGCGACGCTCCTTGATTGCATTGCCGATAGTCATTACAAAATCCCTTTATATTGTGATTTCAGTGCAAATATAATGCAATTCTTTGGAATAATAATCATAAATCACAATAAATGGTGATTTGTGCTATACTGCACGATAGATCCGCCATAGAACCGGCATGCACATCATGCATTCTCTGCCGGCTTAACTTATTTGTCATTTTTATTGGAAAAACGAGAATTTCCGCTATTTTATATTTTATTGCTTTTTAATAAGTTTGTGTATAACTTCGGGGTGTAGATGATTGATGGCAGTACGGGTTAGCCCCCACTGATGTCAGTGCCCCCAACCTGAACATTCGTAATCCGTACTGCCTTGCTTTGCAACAGAATAAAATAAAGGCCGGGAAGCAAATCCCGGCCTTTATTCGTTCCCAGAGTCTCTTGGTACGTTTTGCGGGATTATTGTACCGGATAGACGTAGCCCAATAACTCCATCGTCTTATAGGTCCGGACTTCATTCCCGACCGTCTGCGTTCCGTTCAGTTGCTGCAGACTCAAATAGCGGCAGTTCGATTTCGTCGCTCCCAGCGAGGTTTTCACGGTCATAGCTACCGAATAGAGCGGTACTGTTCCCGGCTGTTGCTCCGACAATACGTAAAACGCCAATACGCTGGGAAGTCCGCTTATATAGTTCGGACGTCCCGGTACGATGGCGTTATCGACGAGCAGACTGCCGGGAAGCGGACTATAAGCGTCGTATTCTCCGTAAGTCATTCTGTAAATAGGTTTCATTATGTCGGCATACGGATGGCTTTGCGTAACGGCGTGACTGAATGTCCGGAAATTGTAGGAATCAGCCAATGCGACATAGTTCTGCAGCACTCGGATGAACGTCCTGTTATGCATTTGATGGACGATATCGCCGTTTAGCTTACCTCCATAGGCTTGGACCAAGTAAATACCCGGTGCTTGGTATTCACTGGTAGGGTTGCCTTCGGCCGGGACGGTTATATTCTTGTAAACGGTTTTTTCGATACCATCGAAATCGAGTATCGCAGTCAGCCTGAATGTTCCGAAAGTGTGGAACAACAGTTTTAACGATTTGGGCGCATTGAGGTCTGTGCCGCCTTGCAGATTCACTTTATCCGACCCATCTACCCAATTACCGCTATCGTCCTGGTATTCCAACTCCCACTTTTTGAAAAACCGGAAATCATCCATCGTGTATTGGGACATGACTCCCAAACGTGGAGTGTTCGGTCCGGATATTGCCGGTAGCGGCCTGACCGTAATGTTTCGTGATACAGTGTAGGTATTTGTCATATCCGGTAATTGAATCTCGGCACTGACCGTATAAGTCGCTGTCCTGTTGAACACGAAAACAGCACTGGTTTGAGTTGTTGATTGGGTTCTAAACTCAGATGGAGTAATAGTCCACTTTACAACATGTGCACGAATATTTGTCCTCATAAGACGTTGTAATGCAAACTCTACCGGAATACCGATATAAGCTGTATATTCATCATCCGTTGTGCGTAGAGATTCTGTGGCAAGATTGAAATCCCATACATTATAAGGATGGTCAAACAGGTAATTGATGACCCAATCATACGTTTTCCGCATTGAAAGAGCGTTCGTGCGTAGATCTGCAAAGTCTTTATTGTGACAATCGACGAAAAGGTGTTCAAGGTCTTGCATCGTAAAACCATTGCTAAGAAGAGCTTCCCCAATGCCGGTATATTCTTCAGAATAGTCTGGACGATACCTTACGGGGTCGCTGTTCGGATAAACTTCCCGCAGAAAATAAAATTGGACTGCACGAGCATAACTTTCCGTAACTGCTTTATCTACCATATCTATGGTAAAAAAACCTCGTGTCCAATGAGAGGCGTGTCCCAACTCATGGAAGGTTGTTCCTATGATGGCATATCTATTACGGTATGAATCGGCAGTTTCCAATCCGCTTATCCGTACAGGATTGGCAAGGCTTCCGAAAAAACTATACCAAGTATAATGCATACCATATTTTCCACGATGTTGGTCCCAAAACACGGCTATTCGATATTTCCCGTTTGCAACCGGCCTCGTAATAGTGTTCTGAACATAAAATATATGGTATGCGGCCCAATATACCGCAGCGAAAGCCGATACCCGTTTATCATCGCTGGTGATTGTATATAGCCATTGACTTTTGGAATTTTCCGGACCGTATGCGATAGCCGCTCCCGTATGGTGTTCCAATATTTTGAACCTGTTGTTTTTGAACTTGACCTCGTAATCTACCCGATTCCTAAATTTACCTCCCCAGCCTTCGGGTATTGCGACATAGCCTCGCTCATCCGTCTGGCCGGTTCCGATATTGACAAACGTATTGACACGTACCGTCACATTCTTGAGCGGCAGTTTCTCATGGGTCAGGTCGTCCTCGTAAAGAATGCATGCCGAAGGAGTCCACCCGGCAGCGGGTGAAGGTCCGTCATCGGTATCTATCCCGGCATTCTTCATAGACAGATTCAGCACGGCATCGTAAAGGGAGTCGTCTATTTGGGAGGAACCCGTACTGCCGCCGCCGATTATCCGGGTCGAAGGACCGGATGCTGCACTCGCTCCCGAGAGCACGGTTCCTCCCTGCATATAAATCTCCTGAAGGATCTGTTTGGGCATCTCTGTCGGATAACGGAAATTCTTCGGAACGACCGTATAATACCACTTTTTCCCGTTTACGATATCGGTGGCATAAAAACTCCGCTCCGCATTGTTCAGCATACGGTCCAGCGGATAGGTAAACATCTCCAGCCCCAGACTGTCTTCGAGAATGTAGTAATCCAGGCTGTCCCGAACCTCGAAACGGACGTATTCGTGTGTGGCATAGACTGGCCGGGGCTGGATGTTCATGACCTTGCAATACTGTATCATGGCAGCCTTCATATTATCGACGGAATAGGGATTGTCCGTATTGGCGATTCCGGCGCTTTCGCGCAGTGCGGCAGCATTTACGGCAGCCCGCGTCGTCGGTGCCTCGTCCAGCATCGCCTCTTCATCGAATTGGGTACAGGCAAAGCACAGAAAAAGAAATATCGGCAGAAAGAGTCTGTATCTTTTCATCGTGATATGAATTTTGGGTAATTAAACAAGGTTAGTTTACAGGAGGAAGGAAGACGATGATTGCCGGGAGCAAGTTTTCATTTTACATCATCCCAGTCCGACCGGTGTTGAGTGGCAGGCACAAACCGGAACTCTTCCATACCCACACGATGATAGTTAAATATACAGAAAATTATCATAAAAACAAAGCGGAGCGACAAAATATCGCTCCGCCTGTCGTATAAAAGTCTAAGAATGTTATTCTATCGGCTCTCCGTCCTTGAAATAATCGTCGGTAAAGACATATTCGTAATGGCGGACGGTTTCACTCTCGGAAGTAAGTGTATAAGTTTCCAGCATTAATAAACTATCATCCGCACTTCCGTCATCGAAAACTTTTATCTGACCGTTGTGAACCAACAAATAAACATCAGGGCTATTCAGCCAGAGGAAAGGCATACAAAAAGTATCACTCGTAAGATGTACCGTATTGCTTTCACCAGATGGTATAGTGATGGTCTTATACAACTCGTCGGGATTGACAACTTCATCAACCCATGCGTCGCCGTAATAGCATTCAATCGTAATGGCGGAAGAGGTGTTATTGATATATGTATAGTAGGTATCATGTACTCGTTCGCTTGAACTACAAGAAAAGTTCAGTAAACATATACATCCGACAATCGTAAAGAATATTCTTTTTTTCATGCGTTTATGTGTTAAGGTTAATGGTTCCGTCTTTTATTGTTAGACGCAAAGCGTTGCCGTTTCGTTGCATCGTCGCTGCGAAATCTTCCAAAATATCTTCCAATTATAAAGATACGAAAAACTCCGACACCTTCCTGCCTGCACCGGTAAAAATTGCCGTAAATTCTGTCTTTAATGCAATTTTGCGGCACTCGGCACAGCCGACCCCCTGAAACATCGGCAGCAGAAGAATGAAGGCCGGGAATTTGCTTCCCAGCCTTCGTTCGTTTCTACGGGGGTCTCTCTCCCGGCTACAATTTTTCGTATTTAGCATATACGACGGTCAGTGTCGCCGAAGGTTTGCAAAGGTACTGCACTTCGGTCGAGAGCCTCGTTCGGTAAGCGGCATCGGCATACCAGCCGGCGAACCGCATCCCTGCACTGTACTGCGGGGCCCGCAGGGTGCATCCGTTTTCGTAACAGGCGATGCGTAAGGTTCCGTCTTCCTGGCGCAGGTAGTACGGAGCGCCGGTCACCGTGAGCGCTTCGTCGCCGTAAGGCACGGCCCGAATCTCGTTGGCCAGCATGTGCCGGAAGGTGTAGGTCTTGCGGAATCCTCCGTCATCGACCAGCAGTACGTCGTACTCTATCCATCCGTTCGCCTCGGTCACGACGGGCGGATCGTAGATTACCGGCAGGGAGTTTGGGCCGTTTTGATTCCACAGGGCGATCGTCCCGGTCTGTCCGTGAGGATTGGTGTTGAACTTGAAACAGGATGCCACGCCTTCCCGGAGCGTCACCGTGCCGCTTATCTTGCGCCCGGCCGTATTCCCGGCAATGTCGAAATGCAGATTCCACGCCTTCGAGGGGATGCAATAGCCGGAGAGTGCTGCGTCGGAGTTCTCCAAATCGTCGTACACGTCGAGCGTGTAGCACTGCACGCGGGTGTCCACCTCGCTCTCGCCCTCGATGGTGATGTCGAGCGAATAGCGGGTATTGCGGCGGACGTTGAAATCCGTCGTGTTGTTCTCCCCGAGATATACCCGGTATTCAAGTACCTTGTTTTCCCGCACGGCCCGAATCATCAAATACGTCGCATACTGCGGTGCATGGTCGGCATCCTTCAGCCGCTGGTCGGTAACGGAGGCGACGGTTCCCTGACAGTTCTGCGGCATGTACAGTTCATCCGTATAGCGTCCTTGTCCGTCCATTACGATACTCCGGTTGCTGGAAACATATTCGTCTTCCTGCGCCGAAGGAGCCGTATCGCCGAAAATTGCTCCGCGCCGGGGTATGTTGCAGACTTGCAGCGACACGATCTCCATACCTTTCATGGCAGGAGCTGCGGAAATGCTGTATGTCACTTGAGCCATATCCCTTTCGAGTTCCAGCGGCGGCAGCGTCACCCGATTGCCCGGCTGCTGCTCGATTTGAAGCTCCCGCATCGCCGACATGGGCAGGCTCCGAAGCCCGACCATAAAGTTTACCGTCCTGTCAGTAACTTGCGCATACTGCAATTCCCCCAGGTCGGCATAGGCATTGGCGATGACATAGAGTTCGTAGTTTCCCGGAACGCAATTAAATTCCAGCTCCATAGACGTAAGATAGCTGTGCAGAACCAGCTCTCGGGAGTAGGCATCGAAAAGATAGACGTTCAGGTCGTTTACCGTGTCTTCATCCGCCGCGCGTGTTACGCACTCCATCTGCCCGGCCTGTACGGGCATAACTACCCGTACCTGCCCTTCGGGGATGTTCCGCTCCCCGGCGGGCTGTATCTCGCGCGAGCAGGCGGCACATCCCGCAGCGACGAGGCCGCAAAGAATAATCATTGATTTGAGTTTCATCGGAAGTCAATTTTTGAGGGTTATCGATTTTGTTTTATACGGCATCGTCCGACTCCACGAGTCGGAAAGAGCACTCCACTTCCTGTTGCTGCCCGAAGTTGTCGGTTACGATAAAGCGCAGGGAGGGGTCGTCGCTGCCCGTTGGCCGGTACCAGAGCGTAAAGCGCCACGCCAGCGGGTCGGAAACGTCCAGGTCGGGAACCACGCGCAGTTCGTATTCTTCGCGGTCCGTGTAGTACATCCCGCGCGAATCGCGCAGCGTGCCTTTTCCGTCGGTCTGTACCCAACTGAATCCGTACTCCGCGCCTGCGTAGTCGCCCTCGCGCTCCAGGGTGAAGCGTATCTCCACCTCTTCGCCCGGTGCGACTTCTGCGGGCAGCGGCCAGGTGGATACTTCGTATGCATATTCGCGTTGCACCTCCAGTTCATTGCTGCACTTGGACAGGCAGAAAAACGCGAGGCAGGCTATACAGCCTATCATTATGGCATTTATTCCTTTCATAATATTATTTGTAATTCGGTTAGTTGATGATAAACCGGACACCGAGCGACAGGAACGTGTGGAACGTGGCGAGCGTCGATCCCGCGAGCGCCCGCTGCTGCACCGACAGCAGGAAGATCGTGCGGTCGGAGAAATAGACGGACACTTCGGCCGCAATAGCTCCACCATAGAGGAATGCATTGCGGTTGCGGAGCGTCGCCCCGTCTTCGAGCGTTCGGCGTCCCCGATTCACGGTTTCGTATCCGATGAGCGCCTCGGCGCCCACCGCCAAAGAGAGGTTGTAGCGGCGATCATGCAGCAGCGGCAGGAAATAGCCGGCCTGCGCCGTATATTGTTCCTGCGGCACGAGCTGCCGCAGATAACGGTAGTCGCGGCGCAGATAGCCGGCTGCGAACTTCCAAAACGTGCGGTTGGCATTGTTGCGCGTCACGGCCACCTCCGCACCGAAGGTGTATTCGCCTCCGGAGCGCCGCACCAGAAATCCGTCGGCGACACCCGCACCGACCTGTATGCCTACCTGCCCGGGCAGGCCGCGCTGTGCCGCCGCCCGCGTCGCAGGCAGCAGACAACTGCACAGCAGCAAGAGTATGAACAGCGATCGTTTCATCATCATTCACTTTTTTTGTCGATTCTTCGGGCCGAGAGGATATCACGGTTTTCGATGCGGAAACGCTGGTTGCGGCCGCCGTTTTTCTCCGCGATCTCCACCTCCAGCACCTTCCCCGGCGCTATGGTAAACTTGGGAATCACCAGCACGTCCCTTATGCTTACGCCGCTGGCTACCGTTCTCAAATCGTTATAGCGGCTCACGGGCACTATCTCCGTTTCCTGCATGGCCGTCCGCCGGGCAACCTTCTTGTCCCGGACCGCCAGACGCACGTACTCCACATCGTAGGATATGTTCGAGCGGTTGGTCATCTCCAGGTGCAGATACAGCAGGTCGTCTTCGATATAGATGCCCTTCACGAGAGTCTGCACGCCATACCGCTTGCAGCCGATATGCCGCAGGTCGCGCTCGTTGCGACGATAGATCGTCCTCATATCCTCCATAACGGTGCGGGCGCTGTTTCCGGACAGCTCGCGCAGCCGTATCCGGGAGGCTGGCACCCGGTCGTCGGTCCTGCTTTCGGGCACAGCCTCACCGCCGACCTCCAGCGACAATGTGGCAGGATTGTCTTTATATTCGACATCGAAGCTGTAAAACGACCCGTCGGCCGTGATGACCGAGAAATTCGTCTCGTCAGCGAAGTCCGGGACGGCGGCTTTCACGCGCACGACATTCTCAGCTCCGGCGGCTTTGCCCGCGATGATGTTCGACGACCCCAGATCGACGTACTTCACCTCCGCCGGGAACAGAATATGCGTGGTCTTGGAATAGGACACCTCGATCTTGCGGGGTGCGATGACCGTACCAGGCAGGAACTTGGGCTGCGCCTGTACCGCCCCTCCGCACAGCAGCCCCCAAAGCAATAATATGATTTTCTTGTTCGGCATACGATTACGATTTAGAACTGATGAGTAACAGCCGGTGCCCGGCCTTGAGCGTTATACGCACTTCGCGCAGTTTGGAGGAGAGGTACTGACTGGCTCCGCTCAAGGCGCTGCGCGTAAGATCCATCGCCACCTGCTGCCCGGCATTGCTGGTTATCGAGATTCCTGAGCCTATGCCGGCCGACATGCTCGCCGCCGCATCTTTGAGGGCCTTACGTTCTGCGGCATCCGGTACGAATATTCCCTCTATACCATCCGTATCATAGGCCGTCAGCGCTACGGGCAGGATGCTGCCGCCGCACTCTACCGAAGATACCGTCAGTGCGAGCCGCTGGCCGTTTATCGAGGCCGTACCGTATATGAAACTTCCCGCCGGAAGGGTCGCGGCACCTACCCGCACGGCATCTATGAGCCGCAGACGCACGCGCTCCCCGGCCGCGATGCGCTGTTCCCCGGCGATGCAAGCGCGAATCATACCGGTCGGGGTCGTCGTATCCGGTCCCACTGCGGTATGGAATGCCCGGTTACGGGGTACGTTCGGCAACGTGTCGGGCACGGCGAGCGTGGAAACTACCGACGTTACGGGCCGCACGACGGTTATCTGTTCCGCCGGCCGCACGGTCGCAGGTACTGATGTCGCAACCGGTTCTCTGCCGTCGGCAGTACCGTTAGGGAAGTAGCGGGCCGCCAATGCATAGCTGCGCTCCATCAGCGCTTCTGCGGAGGGCGGCTCCGGGGGCAGGGTTCGCTGTTCTTCGAGGCGGCGGGTCAGCTCCTCGACCTGACGCTGCAACGCCTCGAGCTGAGCATCGCTCTCCGAAGCCTTGTGTTCTAACCTATAAAAGCCGCTTATCGTCCGCGTAGCTTCGGCATGGGCTTCCCGCACCCCAACTAAAGCATCCGCCCGATGTGTCGGTTCTTCTTCCGTTGTATCCAGCAACGAGAAAGAGTCGCTGTCGAAACGCTGTATTCTGCGGCGTTCTTCCTCTTCACTTTCCACATGTGCCAGCGCTTTGGTCTTGCTCGCCTCGATTCTCACGCCGCGTCCGTCAGGAATAGAAACATCGAGTCCTGCGGCATCCTGCGGCATCGTACTACGGGCACTTCGAAAAATGAAATACATACCCGCCGAAAAAGGAACGAGCAGGATCAATACGGCAATCAACATTTTCTGTCGTTGTTTTCTGCCGGAGGCGCCGTTGCCTTCCTTTCCAGTTTTTTGTTGCTTATTCTCTTTCATCCCGTATGTTCAAAGGTTCAACGTATTCGATTCGTTCGGGAACAGTGCCTGAAAATCCCCGCACGAGCAGCCAGACATCCAGCATGGCCAACAGACAAAGCATTGTCAGAATAAGGATTCGTTTTTGCCGTTCGGAAAGCCTTTCAAGAGAGCTGCGTAATTTCGTTCGTATCGTTCGGAAAGATTCCTGCAATTTCAGACAGGTGCGTTTAACGGTCATACGTTCCCAAGTTTTTATTTTCCACGATTGTGAAGCGTTCGATAAGGAATCCTTGCGGATTATTGTCCGAACGGGACACGTCCACCAGGCAGCAACTGGTAATCAGGCTGCGTTCGGTTACGACACTTTCACGAACTATCTGCTGCCGGGCGAAGGTCTTGATGCGATACGGATAGCTTCCGAAATCGCACTGCATGCTGTCAATGGCAATGCGTTGAATGACATTTCCGGCAATCAGGCGGTTGTAATATCCTGCCTCCTGCAAGTCTCGGTAACAACTTAAGGCGCTTTTGTCGGCCAACAGCAAAGCCCGGTTGATGTTGCCTTCTATCGCATCCTTATCCGGAGAAAGCGAGAAAAACAACTCATGAAAACGCCTTACATGCTCCCGGGCTTCTACCGGACGATTCTGTTGAAGATCCTGTGAAAGCGCGAGCATGAGCGATTTGCCCTGCTCCAGTACATAAATTTTTTCGCGTTGTTTCTCAGCGTACCTGAACGACCCCAATACGGCGATGACTGCTACCAGAGCGCACAGTCCCAAAAATAACATGCTGAAAAGCCTGATATGCCGGAAGCTGCTTTCAAAGTTCTTCAATGATTTGAACTCCATAATTTCTACTTTTTATTGATTTTGGTTGACCGCACGTCGATATGCCTGCGTACTCCTTCACGGGCCCTGCCCGCAACATTGCCTATGGTGGAACCCGCAATACCCGCTGCATGTGTCAGCGTCCAAGCTCCCAGATGGGTGACGATACGGTTATAGCTACCGATACCCGACGCATGGACGATCCATCCGGCAATGCTCGGAATGGTGAAATAACCGCAGATTCCGATGAGCAGGAAGACCAGCGATGCGCCGTTTTCGGCGCTGAACGTATAGGAGGGGTCTATGGCCAGCATCTCCATGTCTTTCTGTATCGAAAGTACCTGTAAACGGGCCAGAATAGCGCCGAACAAATCGGAAATAGGCAGCCATAAGTATACGCTGATGTATTTCGACAGCCACTGTGTAAGCGAAGCGTGGAACCCGTCATACACGGCGACCGCAAAAGCCAATGGGCCGAGAATAGCCAGTACGATAAGGAAAAACGTGCGGATGGTGTCGATGATTAGGGAAGCGCAGTCGAAAAGCAGCTCCAGCAGCCAGTGAAACGCTTTGGTGATCATGCCCTTCAAACTCCATGACGAACTTTCCTCATACATCTGCTGCAAGGCCATCAGGTCCGCCGGTTCCAGATTCATCTCTTCGAGCATCGCGGTCGTCTCTTCGCCGGTCTGAGCCGTTGCAAGCTGGTCGAAATTCGCCTCGGCCGTCGCTTTCATCAGCTCCTGTTTGTCTTTCTGATATTTCCCCATATCGAATGTTTGACCGACGAGCAGTTTGTGCGTACCCTGAACTACCGGAGAGAGAATCCCGTTGATGGTACCCAGCACCAGCGGCTCGAAAAAGAGGATGCACAACCCCAGCGCGAACGGCCTCAGCAGCGGGAAAACGTCGATAGGTTCCGCACGTGCCAGAGATTGCCATACCCGGTAACTGATATACAACAGCGCCCCTAATCCGGCGATACCCGAGGCGATGGCAGTCATCTCCGAGCAGAGCGGCAGCATCTTATCGAACAGAGTCCGCAGTACGACGTGCAGATTTTCAAATGCGAGCGGTAGGAACATAGACATTTATCTCCAGAGGATTACCAATATTTCTCTTCATCCGTACCGTAAAGCGCGAGACTGCGTTTCAGATCGTTGCTTTCGCGGGCCCGAAGTACGGCGGTGGCGATATTGCAGCGTGTAAACAGCCAGGCCCTGTTGCGTAGATGCGAGAGCGACGTATAGCACTTGTCTATGATATCCAGCCTCTCCTTGTCCGTCATCGACATTTGCGACGGGTTGATGATCGTCTGCAAGTCGCGCAGCAAGTTCGTGCCCTCCTGTAACAGCGACGTGTATCCACGGGCGATAGCCGTCAGCTCCGAGACCGTGAGATACTCGTCCCGAAGCATCTTATCATAATTGTTCACGTAAATGTCCGATATCTCGCCTACCAGCAGGATACACTGTTGTACTCGGCGGGCATTCCGCACCAGATTCGTTACCCCGCGCAGTTTGTCGTAATATTCCTTACCCTGGAGGTATATCTTTTGTGTCTCCTGAAAGTTCCGGTACATCTGCTGTGTGGTTTTCGCGGCTTCGAAAATTTCGTTCGACGAATTGACAATACCCTGTGCCAAATTCGAAGGGTCGGAAACTACCCACTGCGCCCGGGCCGTTACCGATACGCAAAGCAACAATAAGCCCGTCAACAATATTTTACTTTTCATTCCGATTCTTTTTACGTTTGAATACCTCGGTTTTCCTGTGTGCTTTCAGTCGGCAGACATCGGCCGTACACACTCCCGGCGCAGGGCCGCAAGTATCTCCATCGCCGAATCGCACAGCTTCAAAATCACCTCTCGCTCCATTCCTTTATGCCTCGCTTTCGGAAAGACCGTCGTTTTGCATATCGTGCAGTTCGTTGCGTAAAAGCGTGGCCTCCCGAAGGAACGTCCCATAGTCGGCACAATGCAACACATCGTTCTCATCCAGTATGATTCTTCCGCAGCTCTGTCCCAGCTCTCCAACCAGAACAATCTGTCGGTCACGCAGCACGGCCGACAAATCCCGCAACACGGTTTTGTAACAATGGGAATTATCACATATCAGAACAGACAAGCCATCCTCTTGCGGGCTGACCAGCATTGAGTATGTAGTGCCGTTGCCGACCCAACTGCCGCAAATGCCGCATAAGCGTATGCGGGCTGCCAGGCGCTCCGCATATCCCAGGAAACGCCCCCGTTCGTTATGTTCCTTTCTCTGTTGTTTAAGCAGCTCGACAAATTCAGCCGCCAATTTCTGTTTTGCGTTCATCTGTTTTTCTGTTTATGCGTTATCGATAATCGTGCGGATAGTCACTTCCGGCGTTTCCGTTCCGCGTTCGGAAGCCATACGGCGGATGGCACCTTCCAGGTCCCCGCCCATACGTTCGGCCAGGGCGAATACTTCGGTCTTCTCGCGCTCCTCGGTCGTGTAGGCGTAATATTCGCTTTTAGAAACCTCGACGGCATAGACGGCCGACTGCACGCCGCCCAGTCCGATCCATACCTCCTTGTAGTTGCGACCCGGATGCCGGGCAAGGTTGAGCGAGAGAATCTGCGCCTTCTCCTTTTCCGAAAGTCCCAGCATGGCCTGTATGCCGTCGAATTTGGTCATGTACTTACGTTGGTCCAGGAGAATCTTGCAGTCGGCGTTGTTGATGATCGTCTCCTTGACAATCGGCGAGGAGATGATGTCATCGACCTCCTGCGTCACGACCACCGCCTCGCCGAAATACTTGCGGACGGTTTTGTACAAGTACCTGATGTATTCGCTCATATTGGCCGAAGCAAGGGCTTTCCAGCACTCTTCGATAAGGATCATCTTGCGCACGCCTTTGAGCCGGCGCATCTTGGAAATGAACGTCTCCATGATGATGAGCGTCACGATAGGCAGTAAGGTTTTGTTGTCGCGGATATTGTCTAATTCAAAGACAATGAATCGTTTATGCAACAAGTCCATCTCCCGGTCGGAGTTCAGCAGGTAATCGTATTCGCCGCCCCGGTAGTATGGCTCCAGCACGTTCAGGAAGCCCTCCAAATCGAAATCTTTCTCCCGGACGTTCTTCTGCCGCAGCCACCGGCGGTACTCCTGTCCGACGAACTCGTAAAAGGAATTGAACGACGGGACAATGTTCGGATTGCGTTTCATCTCCGCAAGGAAAAGATTGACGGCATTCGAGAGCGCCACCTCCTCGGCCCGCGTCGGGGCTTCGTCCTCGCGTTTCCACAGCGTGAGGATAAGTGTCTTGATCGATTCCCGCTTCTCGATGTCGAACACCCCGTCCTCGCTGTAAAAGGGGTTGAAGCATATCGGCTCCTGGTCCGTATAGGTCAGGTAGATGCCGTCCTCGCCGTGCGTGCGGCGGCGGATAAGCTCGCACAGCCCCTGATACGAATTACCCGTATCCACCAGCAGGATGTGAGTTCCCTGTTCGTAATATTGACGCACCATATGATTGGTGAAGAAGCTCTTGCCGCTGCCCGAAGGCCCCAGGACAAATTTATTTCTGTTGGTAGTGACGCCGCGCTTCATCGGCTCGTCCGAGATGTCCACCAAAACCGGAACTCCCGTCAGTCGGTCCACAAGCCGTATTCCGAACGGGGAGGCGCTGTCCCGGCCACAGGTCTCCAGTGCAAAGAAGCACACCGCAGGCTCCAGAAAGGTGGTGAAGGACTCTTCGGCCGGAAAGTCGCCCTCGTTGCCCGGAATCCCGGCCCAAAACAATACCGGCACGTCCACCGTATTGTGATGCGGCGTGCACCCCATCAGGGCGATCTGGGCGCCGACTTCGTTGCGGACCCTCTTCAGCTCCGCCTCGCTCTCGGCCCACGCGACCACATTCACATGGCAGCGCACCGACCGCCAACCGTTCGCGTGTGCTTCGTTCAGATACTCTTCGATCCACTCCCGGTTTACGGCATTCGAGCGCGAGTAACGCGACAGAGAGTTCATATTGCGCGAAGTGCGCTCAAGCGTCCGCAGGATCTCTTCATTATCGTCCAGGAAGACATACTGATTCAATATGTGGCTGCATCCCAGCAGCAATCCCACGGGTGAGGCGAACGACAGGCGGCAGTCCGACCGGTCGGTAGAAAGACGCTCGTAGCGCGTATCGGTAGCGACCATTTGGGCGATGTCGTCCAGGTCGGAGAGCGTATGCAGCGAGAGCGTCCGCTCGCCGATACGCACGCTGCCGGCATCGAGTCGCAGATCCTCCACCGTACCCGCTGTGCCGCCCAACGAGAAGTAACGCTCCAGCAGCCCCGGCTCCGAGGCCGTGCCTACGATCTCCTCCGCCGAGAGTCGGCGAAGGTGCAGGCTGCCGCTTTCGTTCAGGATGCTCTCGGCCTGCGCCACTGACTCCAGAAATCGTGTCACGGCATCGCTGTCCAGCGCCTCACGCGGAATTAACGCACCTCGGCATAGGGACGAGAAGTCGCTCCGCTGCCTCATGCGTTCTTTGGTCGTGCGCGTGACGAACAGGTAGCAACTGTGGTGCAGGTAGGGACGTTCGTTGAAGTGACGTTCGAACGAACGGGACAGAAACGACTCTTCCGCCTCGATTCGGGAGCGGTATCGCTCCTCGATGAAATAGTCCTGCTTGTGCACGACCGTGTAGTCGGGCAGAATAGCCAGCGCTTTGCACCATACGCTGTGCAGGCTCTCGTACTCGGCGGCGGTCTGCGTGAATACCTCCGGGAGTTTCACCCGGAAAGCGATGGTAAGGTCGCCGTTCTTGCTGACGATACAGCCCTGCTCGACAGCCAGAAGCGGAAAACAGCTCTCCAGCGATACGGTTTTAAGCGTTCCCTGCATGGTCGTCGAAGTGATTAGTGATTCGTATAAGACGTCCTATTCTGCGGCGGCGAATGATGCGGCGCGGCAGACGAAGCCCCGCAAGCAGTTTCATCATCCCGTATTGCCCGTAGCGAGAGTTAAGACGGAAGACACCCCAGACGAGTGCAGCGCCCGCAGCGCCGCAGACGAAGATGCAGACTCCGGCGGAAAGGCCGGCAAGGTACATCGCAACGAACAGCAGGAAGAGACCCAGCAGTCCGCCGGCAAAAAGGTAAAGGTATTGCGCCCGCAGGCCGTGAAACTCCACACGGGCATTGACGCCCTTGTTGATATTATACGCTGCCATAGCCGTTACAGGAAGAATGAGCGCAATACCGTAGCACTGACAATCAGAAAAATACAGGCGCCGAACCATGAAGCGGCGGTTTTCGAGGTATCCGGGTCTCCGCTGCTGAATTTTTGGTAGACCTTTATGCCTCCAATCAGCCCAATGACGGCTCCGACAGCGTAAATCAACAGCGTGAGCGGGTCAAAATAACTCGTCACCATGGTGGTCGCTTCCGAGATACCCCGAAGACCGTTGCCTTGCGCTCATGTCTGCCCCACGGCAAACAGAAGGGAGGACAGAAGTACAGTCATTTTTTTTCGTTTCGTGCTCATTTCGAAATAGTTTAAAAGTGAAATAATTCGGGCGGCAGACCACTACCGGCCTGCCGCCGGTAAACTGGGGTCATGGGCACTCAATTCACCCCGAGTCGTAATAGCACATCTTCATAATCTTGATGATTTAAGTGAAACAATCCATTAGAAAAAACTCCCGGCATGGTCCGGCGAAGGACCGTATTTCTCCTCGTCCGTAGGCTCCAACTCGTCGGCAAACGAATCTTCCTCATTCGGAATCCGACTTAGTGCCTGCTGTACCTCCTGACGAATCCGCTCGGTATCGGACAGGCTCTCCTGATTCTCATTCAGTGCGAAACCTTCGTCGTTCCATTGTGAGATGCCACGGAACGATTCTGCACTCCACGTTTCGACGACCGAACCTCCCCGGGGGCTGTTTCCGTCTTCAAAGTTATCGTCCGCAGAAGCGTTTGATACCGTTTTTGCGGCCATGTCACTTTCCGGCACCCGCTGGCATGAAGTGTACACCTTTCTTTCGATAAGCTGCCCGTCGGAAGAGTCCGCTGCCGGCAGCGTAACTGGCGGCGACGCCTCAGACGAAGAGCCTTTGCGACGTCGGGGCAGGTGCAGAAGATGCCGCCAACCCTCCACGAAAAGACTTCCGAGGTGTCCCCGGAACAGGAACTTATCCAAATAGAGATAGGCCGTACCGAGGCCCAGAAACGTGAAAAGAATATCTCTCATGGCTCTTATAACAGCTTATCCCGTGCCGAGGCTTTATAGCACGTATTGATCTCCTCCCGGTACTTCTCCAGATGATGTCGCAGTACGTTTTCCACATATCCGCTGACGGACAGTTCTCCCGAAGGTCCCAAATGCCGGACAATGGTCGAAATAGCGTCCCGCACCTGTTCGCTGACATAGACGGCCGTGCGGCGCTGTACGACCATCGGTGAGAGGAAGATTTCGGCATAGGAGGATTTCCCGGGCCGGCGGCGAGGCTTTTCCGGGGCAGGTCGCTCGGCATCGGAAGCCTCGGAATCCGCCGCAACGCCCATGGCGGAATCCTCCAGAGCCGGAACGCTGTTCATGCGGCTGGCGATCATACGCAAGACCTCTTCGTCGAAAGGTTCGTTCTGTCGTCGTGCCATACTACTCTAATTTTGCAATAGCACATCATTACTGTCCCGTTAAAAATGGAAATTGGTCTTTGAAATAATTGAAATATAGTCTTTTACAAGCATTTTTAGGGTGCGACGATTTGAATTTACTACATTGTAGTCTATAAGATAGACTGCATATGAACAAAAACAAATATGTCTTTGCCCAATTGATAGAATTTCTCGATAAAGACAAGTTTCGTCACTTAGTTGACAAATATAATGGCAATCGGTATGTCAAGTCATTCACGTGCTGGAACCAACTTCTTGCACTGATGTTTGGTCAGCTTAGTAATCGTGAAAGTTTACGCGATGTAGTCGTGGCACTGGAAGCGCATCATACCAAATGCTATCATCTTGGAATAGGACGAAATCCTATTGCTAAAACGACATTTGCTTCAGCCAACCAAAATCGAGATTACCGCATCTTTGAAAATTTTGCATTCTTTATGATGGAACAGGCTCGGAAAAAACAGGCAACAGATATTTTTAAGTTGAAAGGACATGTGTATGCTTTCGATTCTACGACAATACCTTTATGTCTGTCTATCTTTTGGTGGGCTAAGTTTCGTAAGAAGAAGGGTGGTATAAAAGCTCATGTGTTGTATGACTTGGAAGCACAAGTCCCAGCATACTTCCACATCTCTACAGCATCTGTCCACGATTCAAAAGCGATAAAGTATATTCCTTATGAATCAGGGTCTTACTATGTGTTTGACCGCGGTTACAATGCCTTCAAAGAACTTTATAAGATACATTTGCACGAGTCTTTCTTTGTGGTGAGAGCCAAGAAGAATCTACAGTTTAAATGTATCCGATGGAGACGCAGATTGCCAAAGAATGTACTTACCGATTCTGTAATAGAACTTACCGACATAATCACTCGGCAGAAGTATCCTGAGCGGTTGCGCTTAGTGAAGTACAGAGACGAAAATCAGGATAGAGAGTTTGTCTTTCTTACCAATGCTTTTCATCTCACTTCACTTGAAATCGCTGAACTGTATAAAAACCGCTGGCAGGTTGAGTTGTTCTTCAAATGGCTAAAGCAGCACCTCAAAATTAAGAAGTTTTGGGGTACTACGGAGAACGCTGTTCGAATCCAAATCAGTACTGCCATTATCAGTTATTGCCTTGTTGCTATAGTGCAACATGACATGCAACTGGAACGGTCAACATATGAAGTTCTACAAATTCTAAGCATTTCTCTTACGGACAAAACATGCCTTAAAGAACTGTTTGAGAAGACTAATTTCAACGATGTCAAAGAACTCAATTCTTCCCTTTTTCCGGGATTGTTTGATTAATATTAATTTGTCCCGATTTTAACGGGACACTAATGATAGCACATAATTCCGCAAGAAAATCATCCATCCCGCTATCGACGGTAAAGGAGCGGTCGGCGGCGAACAGCGTTGAGCGGAAGATGCCTCCGTTGCCATCGGACTCTCGGCTGAAACGGCTCCGCATAGGAAGACGGCTCCGCATCAGCGAAAGACCGAAATGCCGGATGACTTGTTCATAGTGTTCGTACAGCGGAGTGCGTTCCCGTCGGTCAAGCATGGTCCAAAACATACTCACGCTCTTCAGCGGTGAACTCTTACGAGCGATAATCCCCTCGTTAATGGTTCGGGCGAAAGTTATCGAGCTCTCCAAAACCGTCTTATCTGCTCTGACCGGCACAAACAGATAATCCATGCAGGCCATAAGCCCCAATACCCCTTTGGTTCCGATGGTACCGGGAAAATCGACCAGCACGACATCCGGTACCTCCTCCTGTCTGATGTAGTTCGAGACGTCTGCCAGAGCACTCGATGGTTGGGTTTCCAACACGGGCCATACCTTCTGTCCCGTCTGTTTGTACTGCGTCATCATCTGCTGCTTGAGACGCTCGGAGCTTTCCATGACATCCAAATCCCGCTCGCGCTGCCGGGCGATGCTCCATTGCGGATAATCGCAGTCAGCTACCAAAACCCGGTAACCCATCCGGTAATGAAGCAGGCTGGCCGTGAAAATTGTGTAAGTTGATTTTCCGATACCTCCCTTTTGATTGGCGATCGAAATAAAAACAGGTTGTTTGTCCATATTCGATTGATTTAAGGTTGTATGAGTTTATTCAGTGAGTGTATGAGTGTAATGAATGCACGATTGCAATACTTCAGTTCATTCAACGGATTCATTCATTGCATGAGTTCATTCCGACAATGAGTGCAGTCGTTCAGTGAATGCGCGAGTGCAATGAATGCACGATTGCAATATTTCAGTTCATTCAGCGGATTCATTTATTACATGAGTTCATTTCGGCAATGAGTGCAGTCGTTCAGTGAATGCGTGAGTGCAATGAATGCACGATTGCAATATTTCAGTTCATTCAGCGGATTCATTTATTACATGAGTTCATTTCGGCAATGAGTGCAGTTGTTCAGTGAATGCGTGAGTGCAATGAGTTCATTCAATAAGTGCATGAGTGTAATGAATGCACGATTGCAAAGCCTGCGGCCATTCATCCACCGACAAAGAAACTACTTGAAAATCTTCTCGGATTCCATTTCGGGAATACGACACTCACAGGCACCCGCAGGCCGTTTCAGGTCATTGTGCCGTTATGGATTCTTTCGTAACATTGCACCGTCGGACGAACCGGTAGTTTCCTGGCATCGAAGGCCGCTCCGCGTGCGGAGCGGTTTTCTCGGCAAGGGCCGAGAGCAAGGTATCTTTTCGTATGCGGAAAATGTTTCCCGCATACGAAAAGGCCCGGCGGCCTTCGGCTGTCGGGCTATGGTTCGCTCCCAAATCGCAAACCCTTTCAACTATCATTATGGCACACAAGAAAAGCGGACGGCCTAAAGCTGCCGACCCCAAAACACACCGTTACAACTTTCTGCTGAATGACAAGCAGGAAATCCGCTTCCGCAAGATGCTCGAAGAGGCCGATTGTACGAAGAACATCTCCCGATTCATCCTTTCACGACTCTTCGGCTGAGAGCTGAAAGTCTATAAAATCGATACCTCGAAAGCCCAATTCATCGCCCGGCTGAACGATTTTTACTGGCAATTTTCCAAGCTCGGGAACAACTATAACCAGGTCGTCCGGCAGGTACACTCGCGCTATTCCGACCGCGCTATCCTCACGCAACTCGATATTCTTACCGGCTATACGCGCCAACTGAAGGCACTCAGCTTACGTATCGAAGCACTCGCCAAACAAATGCAGGAGCAATGGTCGCAAGAATAACTTATGGCAAAAATATCGTCGGCATGCTGGAGTATAACAAGCTGAAAGTCGATAAAGAAACAGCCGGCGTATTGTGCTGTCACAAACTCCCGGTAATGCCCCTCGACGGTAAAATAGACTTTCATAAATTGGTGGAAGCATTCGCACCTCACTTGTCCGACCCGCGCTCCCGATTGTCCGACCCGGTATTCCACGCTTCGCTCAATCCTCACCCGGAAGACCGGCTGTCGGATGCGCGGCTCATCGAAATAGCGCACGAATACATGGAACGTATGGGGTACGGCGCCCAGCCCTTCGTCGTCTTCAAACACGAAGACATAGCCCGCAGTCACCTCCATATCGTATCTATCTGTATCGGGCCGGACGGGAAAACGATCGACCGCTACAACGACCGTAAACGCTCTCAAGAAATTACACGGGAACTCGAACGACAATACGGATTGCACTCTTCGCAGGGAGAACGACCGGTATTCGAGGAGTTGCGGCGGGTCGATTATCGGGCTGGCAATGTACGGGCACAGGTGGCCTCTGTCGTGCGTAGTATGACGGACCGCTACCGCTTTGCATCGGCCGGAGAGCTGAACACGCTGCTGCGGCCTTTCAACGTCTGGCTCGAAGAGTGTCGCGGAGAAGCACGGGGCCGCACCTACGAAGGAGTCCTTTACGGAGCGCTCGATGCCTCCGGGGAACGCATCGGCAATCCGATCCCGGCCAGCCGTATCGGACGGGATGTCGGGTACGACGCCCTGCAAAAACAATATGCCGCAACGAAGAGCTGGATTCGGGAAAACAGGGAGCGGCTGGAGCCGACCAAAGAAGCCATCCGGCAGGCGATGCGACAATGCAGAACGCCGGAAGAGTTCGCTGAAACAATGCGCCGGGCGGGAATTTCCGTCGTGTTCCACCGCAGCGGGAAGAACGACGGGAGGATTTTCGGCGTCACCTTCATCGATCATGACAACCGGCTGGTTGTAAACGGCTCGCGGTTCGACAGAGCGTTTTCGGCGAACAACTTCGAGAGGCTGTTCGCGCAGGCCGGGGAAGAAACCCGGAATACGGAAAAAGAAAACTTACCTGCCAATCCCAAGAGGCCGGAACGAATCCCCGACAGGCGTCCGCAGCGAAGCGACACGGCGGGAAAATGGCTGTTGTTCGACCTCGTAGATACGCTGCTCGACGAAGCCGCAGCACCGGATCTCTATGAAGAGTACGAAATGATACAGAAGCGCAGGAAACGGAAAGTGCAGAATTAACTATGCTTTTGGTAATCCAAAATCAAATTATTATGTTTGCAATAATTGAAAATTAAATATCACAATATATTGATGCAAACAGATGAGAGAATGATCCATTCCATCTTGTTTCACAGCTCATAGAGCACTTCTACCGAGGCCATAGGACAGGCGTCGAACAATATCCAGTCGAATACCCCGATAGGGATAGTTGTGACCAGTCCCTGTATTTCCGGTATTAATAGTATATCACTGTGTCACAAACACTCTCCAGCTACCATCCTTCTCTCCGCGCTCCACGTATTTATTGGAGATTAACTGTACCAACAGTTTCTGAATAGCCGTCACGCTAATACCCGTTTCCTCTTTCATGTCCGCCAGCGTCAGCGTGGGCTGAGTTCGCATAGCGTTCAGTATTTTTGTATAATTGGGCGTTCGGAATGCAATCCGTTCCCCATCATACCACCACACATTCTCATTCCTCTCGCTCACAAACAGCACATCATTATACACTTCTGTAGCCACCAAGTCATTGAAATATTTCAAAAAAGGACGGATATCCTTGACCCCTGCATGGGCTCCATCACTAGGGACAGGACCTACTTCGAGATCTGTCTGATGCAAAGCTTCCAGATATTCGCTCTTTTTACGACTACGAACCACAATCATTGGATAGTCGTGGCGCGTTAGGATGTAATTGACCAACAGCCGGGCAATACGACCGTTACCGTCCTCGAAAGGATGAATGCGTATATAACGGTAGTGAAACAGTGCGGCCAACTCTACTGGAGATAGTTTCCTTTCTTGTTCTGCTGTATTATACCAGTCCACTAAGTCTCCCATCAGTCCGGGAGTCTCCTCGGGTGAGGCATATTCGAATCTGTCCCCATATCGGGTGATAACACTGTTAGGCCGAGTCTTATACTGGCCGGCATGAATTACATAACTCGTCTGCATACCACCAGGCAAATCTCGATAAACAGTATAATCTTCTCGTAATATGGTTTTATGCAATGTCCGGATAAAATTCTGTGTCAATGGCACTCCCTTCACCGTAGCCTCTTCCGTCATCATTCGCAGGCCTACGTTGCTCGCGGTCATCTCTTGCACGTCACGCACGTCTGCCTCCCCAATCACCTTGCCGAAAAGTAGCAATATTTCCGTCTGGCCATAAGTCAACGTATTACCCTCAATATGATTACTGTTGTAATTGAAATCCACAGTAAAACGGCGACTGAGCCTTTCCCTATCCTTCTCCGACAGCGGCTGCAAATTCTGCCATGCAGTCAACGCTTTCTTTATATTAAGATACTTCATATTCATATTTATCAACAAACAATGCAAAGATATAAAAAAACGCCCAAAAGGTTGTAATGATACAACCTTTTACCTAAATCGCTTTATCTGACGTCAACAGCTACCTATAGAAACAAAATAAAAAAGACAACTGATGAAAAGAAAATAGAGATTCACCACCAGCCCTGCCTTTTGATGCCGTAAGTTGTATATACATCATATTTAAAATGATCCCTCATCCGTTAATAACAATATAATTTCACTGGTCGAAGAGAATTTTAATGCATCTAATGAAACAATTAGTTTTATAGACCTTTTGAATGGATTATTCGATAAGGAGGATGTTTCTGAATGGGCTCTTGCTCAGAAATTCACCAAACTGCGAGCAAAATTAGCGAAAGAGGAAGAGGAAGAAGATAAGGTGAAATTTAAAAAATTTACCTATTGATGAATTTCTGCTGTTGATTTTGAACACCTATCGGAGTAATAGTAATGGGAATATTAAATATGCAGATTTGACATCCCTTTTTCAGAATATTGATTATTCTGACCAAATCATGGATATAACAAATAAGTATATCCATGATTTTAAGTCTGAAGATAATAAGTTAAGGTCAGAAATACTTGAAGAAATGAATCGTCTTATATTAAGAAATAGAGAAGAGTAGCAATTTGGATAAGCCAAATTTGTCTACATCATTAGCTAATAAAATCATAACCGGTTGACTATACAATTTATAGTCAACCGATTATTGATTATGATATCTTATATTATGTCGTATGACACCACATTCCGAATATAAATATAGCCAACAATTCTTTATGCAATTATTAAGTGATTTTATATCAGATAGATTATCAACTATTTTGTTAAGCAACAACGAATATTAACTATTAAATGGTCACTTATAGAAAATATAAAGATATGGAAAAAATATTTATTGATGATGCTATATCAAAATAATTTACACCTAAAGAGATTTTTATTTCAAAGTATTTGCTGTTGACATATTGTATTGTTATCTTGTTAAAAGGAACCTAATCTTGTAATTTATATTGACATAATGAAACCGACGTTTATCCCTTTCCCCGACTTTGTTTTCAGGACGCCATTATTTCCGCTGGATGCTCCGGCAGAAGATACGACCTTGAGTCCTGAATTTCGGGAAGCGCTCTATTTAGCCTCGCCGGAGCTGTATGAAGGTTGTGTATCGAAAGACCGAAAAAAGCAGACTAAATTCGAGCGTTCCGTTCTGAAATACCGGCATCGGGCAATGACACGGTGTACTCCGTTCGGTTTATTCGCAGGATGTAGCACGGGAAAGATTGCGGACAGTACATCGATCGAATTACCGGCTACGAAGGACAACAAACGCCGTACCCGGTTGGACATGCAATATCTGTGTGCTCTGATTCAGGAGATTGAGCGTGACCCCAACGTGCGGGAGCAACTCGTATATTACCCGAATGACAGCCTTTATGAAATCGGCGGAAAATATCGCTATAAGAAACCGCAGCGCCGTATATAGTTGCTTTATTGAAAATATGTTGTGAATCAGCAGGGCATAAAATCAAACAAGAAGTATGATTGATCATCGAAGATATTTGGAACAGACAGGATGAAGTACCAGAAGCTGCAATTAAAATTACAAAACAAAAATTTAATATTCTTATTTCGGTTTTGCCTGCCTAAATAAAGAAGCCTCCTACAAGTAAACAAAACAAAGTTTGACAGCTTATAAGTTTAACTAAAACGCAAAAAGGCATTCGCAAAAATGGTCTTGTAAAAACGGCAGTTCAAACTATCTGTCGAAATAAAATGAAGTTAAAAAATTTAACACAATGGATTATGAAAAAATTTGAAATGGAATTATTAAATTCCGAAAAATCTCAAATGATATTAGGCGGTACGTGTACTGCACAGGTAACAGACGATCCTTGCAAATTAGTTTTGATAGATCAGTGCGATAGCCTAGTGACGCCTACCTGTCCGAATATGCTTATGATATGCCAACCAAGAAATGTTGGTCAGTGCGATGGTGTCGTGACAGGAGGTTGTGACTCGGTTATTACTGTAATTCCTCCCAGAAAACCATAAGGCTGATTATTTTAATGTGTCAAGCAGTGGGATTTTCCCACTGCTTTCAACGATAAAAACATAAAATACTACTACATTATGAGTAATAATAAACCGCTAAAAATGAAACTCAAAAGTGACGATATTCGGTTAATTCCCATTTCTGACGATGTAGTCTTATTTTTTCACGCTCCGACACTTCAATTATATCCATTAAAAGATAAACGACTAATATCGTTCCTGCAAAGTATTAAAGAAGGAGGAATTAGATTAGCACAAGAATTATCTGATTATAAGGATATTAATAATTTTATTATAAATAAAATAGTGTCGGCTCCAAGTACATCTCGATATAATGAAGCAGACCGAAGTAAGAATGATTTTACCCATATTGTTTTACCGATATCTTCAAGTTGTAATTTGAGTTGTCCTTATTGCTTTGTGTATGCAGGCAATGGCATAAATTTTAGAAGTTATACACAAGAAGATGTCAAAAGAAATTTTGCTTATATTTTTAAGAATACACCGGAAAAAGAGAAGCAGCGAGTAGTGTATTTTTTTGGTGGCGAACCTCTACTGAATTTCCCGATAATGGAATTTACGATAAAGCATCTCAAAGAAACATATTCTGATTATAATATTTGCTATTCAATCACTTCCAATGGAACAATCCTTAATAATGCATTACTTAATTTCATCAAAACAAATAATATATTTGTTTTAATAAGTTTAGATGGTCCTGACAATGAATATAATCTTCGTCATTATAAAAATGGCAAGAAAAGTATTCATAACGTCATCCAAAATATTCGTAGATTGAAAGAGAATGGTATTCACGTTGAAATACGCGCAACTATTGTCAATAACAACCCATATTTATTGGAAACTTATAAATATTTTGAAGAGTTTGGGGTGCCTTTCACAATTATGCATGCTTTTAATTCTGAAAATAGAAACCATTTAGAGTTAACCACGTATGATGAATCAAGTTTAAATAATTTGAAGGAACAATATAATAAATTATGTGATTACTATCTACATGAAGTGATAATCCCTCAAAAGAAAATCTACAATCGTGAGTTTAAAAAACTAGATCATTCTATTAGATATAGATTTTTGAGAGCAGTTATTTGTAGTGCAGGATATAATTATTATACAATTACGGCTGATGGAGATATTTTTAGTTGTACAAATTTGATGAATGATAAAAAGTACAAAATTGGAGATATATACAGTAATTATTTAGATAAAGATTTATACACTCCTATTTCTGTTGATGAAATTAACGAATGTAAAAAATGCTGGCTGAAATATCTATGTTCTGGTGGGTGTCTGGCACAAAAGGTTACGGATAATATAAGTAACAGGTCCTCTATGGATATTAATCATTGCAAATTAGAAGAAATTAGATGGGAATTTAATCTGAAAATTTATTACTACTTAACGCAATATTTTCCTGGATTTTTCTCTGATAACTAATGTGTGAGATTTATCACTAAAATTTGGATGTAGAAAATGAAACGCATCATAATTATTGCAGTTTATCTCTTGCTAACCGTTGCTACGAATGCGACTCCTTCGATAATTTCATCATTAAATATCTATATTGGACCAGAGCAGGAGCGTTTGTTCGAGTTCAATAAAAGTATCAGCGATTATTATCCTGCAATTTATAGCTATTCTGTTTCTGTTAAACAAGAATTATTAATTGATGATTATGATAAAGATACATTAACTTTAAAACTAAATAGAATATCTCCTTATAAAATTAATGGTAATTCATATTTCAATAATATAAGTAACATAAACATAACGACAACAAATCCAATATCAAACATTTGCATGCCGCTTGAATTTACTATAAATAGAGAAAGATTACTTGTGAAATTGCCTGATAGAAATTGTCATATCTCTATATCTTATAATTTAAGTTCTGATTTTGGTTTTAGAGTTCCTTCATCAACTTGGGTTTATATGCAATTATATTTCTCAAAATGGCAATCTTGGTATTTTACAACAAATGATATGTATATATCAGAAGCAAATTTCTACACTACAAACAATATTGATGTATATGCTTATGATATAAATAGAGTCGATACTAATCTATTCAATACCAAATACGAACAACTATCCGAAGGTAGGCAATCATTTATTTTGCTAAACAAAAAGTTTTATAAGCAGTTAAATTTCAATTACAAAACGATTCAAATAGAGTGTTTGTTTGCAAAGGATATTGCCGCAGACACATTAGAGATTGATGGGAATTATTACTATACATTATCTCCTATTACTGGGTATAATTCAACAAGGGATAATTTACCTCAAGAGCTTTTTGAATCAATAAAATATCTTATTGAGTTTTTTAATGTGTCCATCCCTTATCATATAACAGTAGCTGATGGAGATATTTATTTTTTAGATGCCAATAATGAGATATTTCGTTGGGGTAGTATGATGGATTGTGGAAATCAAAATTTTTGTTTGATTATAGACAAAACGATGTGGGAAACACATTCTCTTGTTCATGAGATTATTCACACATTCATTCAATATGCTCCTCCGATATCATCTTCATTTTATTATTTTTTTAATGAAAGTATGGTAGAATATCTTGCTATTTATTCTTTCTATAAAGATTTAGATATAAGAAATGAAATTTTTCAAGAGAAAAAAAAGTATTATGAAGCTATCTATGGTAATAGTTCCGATTCCATCTCTATCAAAAATCTTAAGAATAATTATGTTAATCTGACCGGAAATCAAACTGGACCATCTGTGATTATTTATGAAAAAACACCGTATCTAATCCATTTATTTGCGCAATCAATCGGAGAAGATAAATTTATGAAATTATTACATACTTTCTATAAGGAAATGGCAACAAAAAAGCGCTGTAGTATTGATGACTTTAAAGAAATCTTATTATCTTCAGGATATGTTACTCAAGAACAATTAGAGAATTTTATTGATAGTATATAAAAATTCGATTCCTTTCCTTATAAATTGTTGTTCTTTATGCTTTTCCCCCTCATATTCTCAACTCGATTCGATGGACTGCGGCCCGACGTGCCTGCGAATTATCGCCGCGTTTTACGGTCGGCACTACTCCCTGCAAAATCTGCGTGATCGCTGCCATATCACGCGGGAGGGCGTTTCGCTGTTGGGTATCAGCGATGCGGCTGAAAGTATCGGTTTGAGGTCGGTCGGTGTAAAATTCACATGGCAACAGCTCCGCGACGAAGCCAATTTTCCCTACATCATACATTGGAACCAGCGGCATTTCGTGGTGGTATAAAAAAGCGGGGTAAACGGTAGTACCTTCCCCTCCTTTTGCGTAGCAGCCACTATAATCATATAACATGCTAATTTACAGAAAACTTTTAACAAAACAAATATTGTTTAGATGATTTATATCTGTTAAATTGCAAGAAAATGAAACCACACTTTTGATAAAGATTCTCATGACATAAATGTATTTTCACATAGTTTCATTAGTCTAAAAATAGTTCGAGGCCAGCCACCTTGTATCTATATGGTTTGGAACCAAATAACTATTTATAAATCATAATAATCAATTCACGGCTTAGGCTTTCTTTTGTTATCTTATGAAGTATAACACAATATAGCGGATGCCGAAAAGCTATAAAAGAGTAGGCTAACCTTAAAATCTTTCAACTATGAGTAAGTTTAAAGTAATAGAAGAAAGTCGATTCCTGAAAAATAATCTTATGAAAGAGATTACTGGCGGCGTAATTATCAATTCAGGAACATGTACTATCCTCTCAGCACACGATGGATGTGGTGGAAGTTCCAGAATATTTACTACATGCAAAGAATCCTCGGTTGCTATGTATGAGTCTACAAATTGCGGAAGTGTTTTACCATATGTGACATGTACTGTGGGGATGTTATATGAACACTCAACCTGTGGACAAATGCCTAAATATATGACATGGTGCCCGGGTCAAGCGGATTATAATGGAATACCATAATCGGGAAAATTAAGGCGTTGACGGGCAAATGAAACAAATGTTTCATTTGCCCAAATAATAAAACACATTCCAAAAAATTATGAAAAAAACACTATTAATAATTGTAGGAATGCTCTTTTTTAACGTGCAATCTTACTCGCAAATCATATCCAAAGTAGATGAGCGCTTTGAGCTTACCAGCATCATGTTCGCATTAGCGGGAGTACCGGAATATTGTGAATGTGCCATACCGTCTTATGTAGAAGATATTATAACAGAATTAGCTCCCTATGAGTTTACCGAGCCTATCAATTATATCCGCGAATTAAATACAATGCATGCGATAGGCTACAATAACGTGTCCACTACAGCGGAAATGTTAGAGATAAAAAACGGCAAAATACGATTGCAGCCTCAATTCGACATTTCACAAATATCAAAATATGATTCTCAATGGAATGAGGAGTTGTTTGCTAAGTATCTGAAAATGATCAATCAATTCTATAAAGAAAGTAATTTTCACAAATTCTACAAAGATCATAAAGAATTATATGATATCGCCACCAATCGGATGAATGAACTTCTGGCCACAATCGACACCCAATGGTTTTATTCTTTTTTCGGAAAAGAGTTCGATAAGGAGCTGGATATATACATAAGTATAACGAACGGCCCGAGTAATTATGCTTTGCGCAATGGAATATTGGTCGGAGTTATGAAAGATGGGAACGGTATGCCTCATGTGAATTCATTCCTAACATTACCGACCATAATACATGAATTCTGTCACCATTATACAAATCCATTATTTGATCGATGGTCGCCGCAAATGGAATATTCAGCCAATAAAATTTATCCGTATGTAGAGGATAAAATGCACCAGTTAGCTTACTCCGGAGCAGACGTCACATTAGAAGAATGGCTTAATAATTTATGCGTTCTTGCATACCTGAAAGAAACTGGGTACTCATCGTTCAATGCACGGGTAAGCTATCAAGTAGCAAGAGGTTTTATATGGATGCGGCGCAGCATGGATTTTATGGAAAACTTTTACGCGCACAGGGATCTGTACCCTCATATAGAAGATTTCATGCCCCAGCTCATAGCTTTTTTAAATTTCACGGCTGATAATTTTGATTCTGTCCTAACAGAATATAAAAACAGACATCCATATATTACCAATGTATATCCTGCAGTTAATTCGGATATTACCGGTTTCAACGAGATAATCATAACTTTCTCAGAACCTATGCTCGGCGCTTGGGGATTTTACGGAAGTGGCTCTGATGATCCTAATGTAAAAGAACTCTACATAAATGCCGTAGAATGGTCTGAAGATAAACTGCAGGTGAAACTGATACTGGCGCCTGAAGAATCCGAACCTAATTGCACCTATGGGATACAACTGCTGCCGGAAGGGTTTATATCGGCAAAATACTTTCACTTAGACAAGACATGTAGAAATTTAATATTTAACACTATACAAAAATGAAGCTGTCTAAATACACGTTCTTGTTCGATACCGAGAACAAAGAGTATTACGCATACAATTCTCTTTCAAACGCCCTTATCGAAATAGATGCAGATTCCTATTTATTTCTTCAAAAATATCAACAGTATAAAGAACTACCTGAATACGTTATAGACCAAGATTTATGGGATACCTTATGCACTAATGGCATTATAACAGAAAATGATGAAGACGATTATTTGAAATATAAAGCGTCTATAACAAATACCCGAATCCAACAAATCGGAATGCATTTAACGTTAGCACCTACCATGGATTGTTGTTTCAGATGTCATTATTGTTTTGAGAAATATAAAGAGAAAAACTATATGACTGCTGAAACTATGGATGCAATCATAAAATACATTACTGCTCAACCCGATTTACAAATGATGAGGATCACATGGTTCGGAGGCGAACCATTAATGGCCATATCTCAAATAGAGGAGTTTTATGATAAGTTTTCTGCCATATGGAAAAAACCTATTTCTTCCAATATTATAACTACCGGATATCATATCAATGAAGAGGTCATACGTGTAATGAAGAAAGTTGGAATTTCTTCAACACAAATTACTTTGGATGGTATGAAGGAAACCCATAACAAAGTAAAACACTTGCCCAGCGGAGAAGATGTATTTGAAAGAGTATTAAAAAATATAGAATTACTAAATGATCTTGCTCCCGATATTAATATTGTTATACGTGTTAATCTGACACATGAAAACGCCCACGAATATATTCCGTTATGCCAGTTGTATTCCAAACGTTTCGAAGGACGTCGCCACATGGGAATTTCCCCTGCCTTCGTATTGGATAGAGGAGCAAGCAATTGTGACAGGAATAAAATCAAAAGCACGTTATTTAATCATAAAGAACGTTCGGAATTTATATTAGATTTAGCAAAGCAAGGGTTTGATTCTCCTTTTATTCGTTATCCTGAAAGTGCATTTAATGAGTGCGCTATACGGGACCATATGGCTATATCATTCGACCCTGAAGGGTATGCTTACAAATGTTGGGAGGTGATAGGTAATAAAGAGTATGCTATCGGTAAAATAAATAATGAGGGCCGTTTAATGGATATCAATGAAAAAATCTTGAATCGCCAATTATTCGGAGCCGATACCCTTGAGGATGTTGTATGCTCACAATGTAAATATCTTCCTATATGTAATGGCGGGTGCCCTCTTCAAAGAATCGAGAATAAATTTGACAACGGCCATAACTGTAATTGCACTTTTTATAAAGGTTATATGGCTGAATTCCTAAAAATTCATATAGCACGTAAAAAAGCTATTGAATTTCAAAGCACAAATAAATAGGACTTATGCCTTTCCCCCACTATACCCAACTCGATTCGATGGACTGCGGCCCGACGTGCCTGCGAATCATCGCCGCGTTTTACGGTCGACACTACTCCCTGCAAAATCTGCGTGAGCGCTGCCACATCACGCGGGAAGGCGTTTCGCTGTTGGGTATCAGCGATGCGGCTGAAAGTATCGGTTTGAGGTCGGTCGGTGTAAAACTCACCTGGCAGCAATTGCGCGACGAAGCCAATTTTCCTTGCATCGTACATTGGAACCAGCGACATTTCGTGGTCGTCTATAAAATCGAGAAGAAACGCGGGCAGTGGTGGGTCTATGTTTCCGATCCGGCCGTAGGATTACTCAAATATAGCGAACGACAATTTCTCAAATCGTGGTTGCAGACTGGAGCCGAAGATTCCGTTTTGCAGGGCGACCTTTCCGGCGATTCCTCGGCCAAAGGCATTGCCCTCCTGTTGGAGCCGAAACCGGAGTTCTATGCCGAGAAGGGCGATGAGGACAAACGACTGAATTTCGCCTCGATGCTGCGCTATCTGCGGCCTTACAAATCTTACCTGCTCCAACTCGGCCTTGCGATGCTGATTGCTGCCGTACTCGGTCTGATTCTTCCGTTCCTGACCCAATCGGTCGTCGATACGGGTATCGG